>JASIBJ010000543.1 GCA_030045215.1 Streptosporangiaceae bacterium
TGTCGCTGACCTCGGCGGCGACCCTGGCCACGCTGGAGCGGTCCGGACCGACTCGCCTGACCGCGCTGGCTGACAGCGAGGGCCGATCCGCCGGTTTCCGTCGCGCCGGCTCAGCTATCGATCACTTCTGACGGCGGCCTGCGAGCTGTAACCCGGGTGGATCGCGCGCGCCCCAGTTGCAGGAGCATTTGCGGAGCGCCCGGAAGCCCCAGCCGATCCCGGATCAGGTCGCGGGTACGGGTGTCCTCCAGTGCCCGGGTGTGGAGGCTGGCGAACACCCACCGGATGGCTGCGTGCACCAGCATCCGGTGCAGGGCCTGACCGGCGCACAGCCAGTCACCACGATCATCCCCAGGCGTGACGAGCACCGCCGTCGCGGCCGGTGGCGGCCCACCGGGATCCAGCTGTCCCAGGTCCCGGCCTAGATCGAAGTCTCGCTGTGGCAGCCGACCCCGGTGATGACCGGCTCTCACCGGAAATGCCGTCGCCGGCACGCCATCACGGCTCGCCGATCCCGATTCCCTCGTCAGTCCTCCATGTCAGCCTGCGCGCTGGGGTCAAGATCGAGCCACTGGCTGGCGCTGCCGAGGATGTCCGCCAGCCGCTCGTATGCCCGGCCGCGGTCGGCGAGAACCAGACTCGCACCCTCAGCGGTGGCATCGCGCCGCAGCTCCGCCACCAGCCCGTCGGGCAGCGGCTCGCCGCTGAACGGACCACGGACGGTGTGCCGGTGCGGGAGCGCATCGAGCATCTGACGCTCGGCCGGGTCCATCGGCAGTGGCTCGCCCAGGCCGACCCTGGCCAGCAGGGCCGGCTGCGACCTGTCGGGAAGCACCGCGACCACCGGCAGGTATCCCATCGACCGCACCCCCAGGCGAAGCCCGAATAGCGCCGCCCCGCAACTGATCACCAGCTCCCGCCCTGACGGTCAACCCGGAGGCTGCGCGCCATGTCGGCGTGGAGTTCCAGGCTGTCTCGTCTGATCCAGAACCGCCACGGCTGCGTGTTCTGGACCGACGGCGCCCGGGCCGCGGTCGCGATCAGGTATCTGGCCTGCTTCTCAGACATCGCCTGGCCCGGCCGCGCGGGCTCCTCGGGCATCGTTATCACCCCAATTCGGTGCGCCCGGCCATAATCCGATGCCGGCAGCACACAAGCCAGGGGCTATAGGTCCGTCATTCCACCGGCGAAGGTCCCGCGATGATGCGTCCCGGCTCTCAATGGACTCAGGAGCGCACGATTTTCCGACGTGCGCTTGCGAGTCCTGCCGTCGGCCACTTTCGTGGCCAAAAACTGAGCCAAATCTCGATGTCGAGACATTTCTGACAGCAACGAGCGAGCGCATTTCCGCAACTCAGCATGGCGGAGGATGCGAGATTCGAACTCGCGAGGGGTTGCCCCCAACACGCTTTCCAACACTGCGCGCCTGCGTTCACCACCGGCCGCGACCGTCCGTCACCTGCACGAACGCGGTGACCGCGGCCGCCAGTGAACGGCACTGGACGCAGGCGAATGAGCCACGAACTGAGCCACAGCGAGGACGCAAGCCCTCGGCAAGGGCGCTCGCTACGCTCGCTTCGCTACCGCGATGGCGCTGCGCACCACCCTTGAGTGTGATCTTCCGCGGCAAAGTCCCGGCCGCTATCAGAGGAGGACGGGGCCGTTGCCGAATTAGCCTGCACAGCTTCGGCCGCAGATGGATAGGACACGCTCTCGCGGTCATCTACGTGTGCTGCGCTAAGGACCCCTCCTGCGTTTCACGGCGCCGACGATGGCCTTGATCGCGATCCCGATGATGACCAGGTCGGCGATCATCTGGGCGGTTACCACCAGGCGTGCCATGTGAGTAGTGGGCGTGATGTCACCGAACCCGACTGTGGAGAAGACGGTAACGGTGAAGTAAAGTGCGTCGGTTCGGTCCAGCGGCTCGCTGAAGTTGGCGGCCGAGAGCTGTGCCATGACGGCATAACTGCTGGCGAACAGCAGCAAGAACAGCGGCACGCTTGTGGCGAGCGCTTCAACGGCGCGAAGGCCGGGAAACGACGATGCCAGGATCCAGCGGACCTGCAACACGATGAGGGTGATCAGAAGTACGAGTCCGACCAGCAGGATGGTTATCGCTGCCGCGGTGGAACTGGTTTGCAGCGGCAGCAGGTAGTAGATGGCCACTAGCACGACGATGGACCCGATGACCCTCAGCAACGTCCAGGCGATCATGCGCGCCGAGGGCCTCTGCGGACTGCTATCAGGCGACGGGCTAACGCTGGCCACCTGTGCCCTGCCTTGCTGGCAGCATGTCAGGCGGTTCAGGCTCGGTGCTCGGCTTGCCGAGGCGGCGTGTTAGCGGTGCGTTTGCCGAGCAGGCCGGCCAGGAGCATGACGAGCACGCCGATTCCTACGCCGGATGCGGTCCACGCCACCCTGTAGCCGACGGCGTCAAAGTTAGACGGCTGCGGAAGGTCTACCAGGATCAGCACTGCCGCGGCGATGGCCGCGCAGTAGATCGCGTAGTTCCAGAAGCGAGTTGCCAGCCCGTGCATCAGCAGAACGATCGCCACGATTTCGAGTCCGTGCACGATGGCGAGCAGCCTCAGTCCGGTTTCGTTTGCGGGGATGAGCAGCAGCAGCGCTGCGGCGCCAGCGCCGATGGCGGCGCCGGTCAGGCGCTGGGCGGCGATGAGCGTGCTCGAGCTGAGGTCTGGCTTCATGGCGATCATGGTCGCGATCGGCATCCAGTAGCCATGGGAGAGGTTGAGCCCGAACGCAAGCGCGGCGGCACCGGCGATGGCGAGGGCCCGGATCACGGCAAACATGGCCACCGGGCCGGTCAGGCTGCGCCGGGCGGTGTCACCGGGCAGCTCGGCCATCGGCTGCGGCCGGTCGGCGCGGCCGCGGATCAGCCACTCCAGGAACGTCACGGCGATCCACAGCGCCGACCCGCCGGCCCAGGCGGCCGTCTGGGCCCAGGTGTAGCTGGTGAGGTGCGGGTGCGGATGCAGGCTGAAGGCGAACCCGAGAGCGATGATGAACCACAGATTGAGCGCCATGGCCGCAACGAACCTGTGCACGCCGA
>JASIBJ010000544.1 GCA_030045215.1 Streptosporangiaceae bacterium
CCGGCTCCGGTCTGCGGGTCCCAGCCGCACTCTTCGTAGGCACGCTGCAGGGCCTGCGAGATGATCTGGGGGAACGGCTCTTTGGCGTCGAACGCGGCAAGGAACAGCGCGCGGACCATGTCGATGTGGGCCTGGACCGGGTAGCCGGGCTCGGGGGACAGCGGGCTGAGCGACAGCGGCAGCGACTGCGGATCGCCCGGGCTGATCACGGTCACGGGCGCGGCACCGGAGCGCCTGGCCGCCAGGGCCGCGTACTCGGACTTCACCGGCTCGATGGCCAGCCAGCCGACTCCGGCCTTTGTGAGTTGGTCCAGGATGTGCCGGACGGTCTGGGACTTGCCGGCACCGGTCGCCCCCGTCACCAGCGCGTGCCGGTTCACGGTCGTCAGCGGCACCCTGAGCAGTCCGACCGGGCGATCCTGCCCGTCCAGGATCTGGCCGAGTTCGATCGCTGGCCCGGCGGCCATCTCGCTCGTGACGTCGAAGTAGCCCGCCTGGAGCACCCGGACCCCAGGTACCTCGTGCCGGGGCAGGCCGGTCAGCGCGACCAGCACCCCCGCCGTCGCCACGAACGGCACCTGTGCCCCGTCCACCGGATCGGCCTGCTTGGCCGCGAGCACGTCGGCGAACTCGTGGGCACCGTCGCCACACCGCAGCCGGTACGGGTGCGCACGCAATTCGATGGACCCGGCCAGGAGAGGCGCGATCAGCCTCAGGTCCGCCTCGCTCCCGGCGCCCACCAGTACGCGGACATTCCACAGGCCAGCCTCACGGTAGGCATCGAGTTCGGCCAGCCGCTGCTGCGCCCGGTCGGCGTCGAACCGCGCCTGCTCCTCGTCGTACCTGCGCAGGACGTTGAGCTGGTTGCGTAGCTCGGCGGTCTCGGCATCGAGCAGGTCGGTCGGGTCAGCGACGATGAGCCAGCCGAACTGCCTGCCCATCAGCGTCTGCAGCGCCGACTCGAACAGCGTCGGCAGCCCGCCAGCGGGCGGCCACGACGGCGTCTCGCCCGACCCGGTGAGGCCCGTGCCGACGAAGCCTGGGCCGGCCGAGATCGGTCCGGCCGGGGCAGGAGTGAGCGGGACCGTGCCGTCGGCGCGGACCTGGCGGCCAGGGCAGGGCGCCCACACCAGCTGATCGAGGTCGGCCAGCATGTTGCCGTCGATTGCCTCGCCCCGCGCACCCCATGGGAAGAGCATTTCCTCGACCCGCCGGTGCCCGGCACTCCCTTCGTCCGCCCTGCCCGCGGCCGGGTCCGGCAGTGGCCCGGCGTTGGTGATCAGCTCGAGCGGAGCACCGCCGCCGCGGGAGAGCCAGCCGGAAATGAACGAGCGCCGGTACAGGGCGGCGTTGAGAACGGCCGGCAGCACCAGGGCATAGTCACGGTCGGCCGAACCGCCCAGGCTGGCGGCGCTGACCGACCGGACCCGATACCACTGTCCGCCTGCCCCGCCGCTGATGCTTGCTGTCCCGCCCATGCTGCGTGCATACCAGGCCGACCGCGGGCCTGCTACCTGATTGGTCCGGATTGTGCCTGACCGACCGGCTCAGCGTCCTAAAGCTCGGCCGTCCCTGACACGCAGGTGACGCTGCTGCCGCCGACCCAGATCGTGCCGTCATCGTCGAGGCTGATGCGCACCTGCCCACGCCGGCCAAGGGCCGTGCCCTGGCTCGCGAGGTACGGGGCCCTGGCCCGGCCGCTGGCCAGCAGCCACTGGGCGAGCGACGCGTTGAGGCTGCCGGTCACCGGGTCTTCGATGGTCGCCCCGTCCTTGGGAAAGAACGCCCGCACCTCGAATGCCGCGGGCGAGCCGGGCGGGTACGGCCCGGCGATGCCGACGTCGAGGTCGGTCAGTCCCGGCCGCACGGCGAGGACCGCATCCGCGCTGGCAAGGAGGACCGCGACCCAGCCAGGGCCGTTGTCGGCCCACTGCAGGTCAGTGATCTCCTCCGGTGTGACGCGCAGTATCTGCGCCACGTGCGCGGCCAGTTCCGGCTCGACCGGCCCGCTGCGCAGCAGCGGCGGGGCGGCGAAGGCGAGACCGTCTTCGTCCTGCCGCACGCGGATGAGCCCGGCCCCGCACTCCTGCACGACTAGGCCGGCGGTTCGCGGCCGGCCGCCAGCCTCCAGCCACGCGTGACAGGTACCGAGCGTCGGGTGGCCGGCGAACGGCAATTCGCCCGTCGGCATGAAGATCCGCACCCGGTAGTCTGCCGCGGCGTCCTCGGGCGTAAGCACGTATGTCGTCTCCGACAGATTCGTCCAGTGCGCGAACTGCTGCATCTGCTGGTCGGTCAGGCCTTCGGCGCCGAGCACGACCGCGACCGGATTGCCCAGGTAGGGCGTGGCGGTAAAGACGTCAACCTGGCGGAACTGCCGCATCATGCGCTCGATCCTACGGTCGCCGGGCCGCAGCGCCCCGGCAGGTCGGCCGGCAGGCAGGTGCCTCGGCATGGCACGAGACGGCCACTGCAATCTGCTTGATGGCTAAGTCCTTGCCTGCCTCCAGCCACGAATGACCGGTGCCGCGCCTCGGCGCATCACGACGTCGAGCGCCGGCCACGGTGGACCGGCGCTGAGAGCGCTGAGGAGTTCACGAGCTGCCCGTTGCCCGTTCGGGAATTGGTCGCCCGGATCCCAGCGCCACGCGGCGACCATGGCAAGAACAAGGGCCCGGCACTCACTGAGCAGTTCTCGGTCAGCGTCCGCATAACGCTCGCTGACATCTTCGGGGACGTGGGCGAGGTCGAACTCGACCGGCCCACGGCAACACGTTTCGAGATCGATGAACAACGGTCCGGTCTTCGTGCTGAGCACGTTGCCCGGGTGCGGCTCGCCGTGCAATGGCTGCTCGGCAGCGCCGCGGTCGCGGATCGCTTGTGTCCGGCCCCGTAGCGTGTTGATGAGAAGCTCCCGATCCGCGTCGGCAAGCTCCGGAGTGAGGTTGCTGTTCTCCACTAGCTGCTGAGCCTGTGCCACTCGATCGGTGAAGTGCGGCGTCCTGACATCGAGCTTGCGCATGCCCGCATGCAGTCGTTCGAGCGCATCCGCGTAGTCGGCCGGAGAGACCTCCGGAGGTGCCACAGGTGTGTGGTAGGTCCACAGCGTGACGACGAAGCCATCACGCTCATAGACGCGCGGCTCTACTCGGGGTTCCAGGGCAGCCACCGGGCTCTCGGTTTCGGCGAGCCGCTGGGCAAGCTCGACCTCGAACTGTGCGGCCTGATGCGCTGTCGGTGCGACTCGGGCAAGGACGTCACAAGGCAGCAGGCGTACAGCGAGCCGGTTCGAATCGTGAAGAACGATCGCGTCGTCGGCGGTCAGGCCAAGCGTTGAGGCGGTCGACATGGCCGCAGCCAGCGCGCGCTGAATCTCAGAGGGCTGCATCCAGCTGATTTTCTCACCGCTGGAGAGCTCCACAGACCCGTCAGAACTTCTCTACCCATTCAGGGCGCGCGGAGCGCGCCGACCCTGGGCTGGCCGTTGATCTGAGCGAGTCGTCGTGCTGGTTTCCCTTGATCAGCCGGTCCTGGAACTTGCCGCGCAGTTTGTAGCGGACGAGGCCGTCATCGATGGCGAGAATCCCTCTCCGGTCCGGGCTGGTGTAGCCGACCGGCGCCACTTTGGCCGGGAGCGTGAATGGCTGCATGAAGCGCCCGGTCGCCAGCACGAGCTGGCGCATCGTGTGGTGTCCGGTAGATTCCCGACCTTCCGCCATGGCACCTGAGAGCGGGTGCCTGCCTGACCCGCGGCGAGCTACCCCAACACGTGCTCCCGCTGATGCCCGGGGTAAGAGTCGCCTGCGGTCGCGGTCACGGACGCGCCGACCGTGTCCGTCAGCTGGCTAGCAACGAGCGAACATATCGACGCTACGGATGAGAGAGCTCGGTCTGTCGTCCGAGCGGCCCGCTTGACACCCTGTGGACGAGCAGTGCCGTCATGATCTCCGCCAGCACCCCGGTGATCTTGATTAGTGTGCCCACAATCCAGACGTGACTCGCGGGCCCTGCTGTGAACGACGACAGCAAGAAAAACGCCAGCAAGCATGTCCACCATATTCCCGGCAATGTCGCCCGGTCTCCGCGCGCCTCGGCTGGCAGGCCGGCCCTCCAGATATCGGCCATGATCTGGAAGGGGAAGAAAAGGTTAAAGACGGGAGCTACCCAGACCCAGACGGCCCAGGCTGGCGATCGGCGCTGAGGCCAGCCGTGGCCATCCGCGTTGACCCGGGCGCGGTAGAACCAGATCACGAACATGACCACGGCCACGAAGACCCCGAAATTGCCCAGGCTTCCGAGCCAGGGCAAAGCGATCGCGCCAAGCCAGACCGCTGCATCCGCCGTCAGGACGATCACTAGCGGCGCCGCTAGCCGCTGGAGCGCATAACGCCCAGAGCGCGCCACAGGTACCGATGTAGTAGCCAGCTGGCCTGCTGGCAGCTCGTTGCCCGCGACCGCGGCACCAGCTCTTTCAAGCGCTTGCCAGACCTCCGGCAGATTGCGGTTTGTGATCGCAAGCTGGACCTTGCGGCCGCCGGACTGTCCGGTGATGACTATCCAGTCACGGTCGACCAGGCGGGACGGCATGCGGCTGAACGCAATGGAGCTTTCGCATCCCCTGAATGCAAATTCCCTGAGTGCTTGGGGTGCGGAAACCATGAAGGCGCTGGTGCCTACGGTCAGCCGCTTGGTCCCCTGCAAGCGGATCCACCGGCCACCGGTGC
>JASIBJ010000545.1 GCA_030045215.1 Streptosporangiaceae bacterium
CGGGGCCGCAGGCTGCGGAGGTCGACGCGGGCCAGCCGGACGAGTGCGCCGCCGCCGCGCGGCAGTTCATGTCCGGCATCGTCGAGAAACCGCGCGCCGAGGGCAGCCAGTGCGCCGCTGCCCCCATCCGTGCACGCCGAGCCGCCCAGCGCGATGAGCACGCGCCGCGCGCCGGCATCAAGCGCATGGCCGACCAGCTCGCCGACGCCATACGTATGAGCCCGCAGCGGCTGCAGGGGCCTGAGCAGCGTCAGCCCGGCGGCCGCAGCCAGCTCGATGACGTGCTCGTTCCCCGGTATCTCAAGCCAGGAGGCGGTTACCCTGGCCTCCCCTGGCCCGCTGACGGCAGCGAAACGCCTGCGGCTGCCGCGCACCGCGGCGGCCAGTACGTCGACGGTGCCCTCTCCGCCGTCGGCGAGCGGGATTTCGACGATCTCGTCCCCGGGCCGCACGCTGCGCCAGCCCGCCGCGAGCGCAGCCGCCGCGGCGGCGGCGCCGATGCTGCCCTTGAACGAGTCGGGCGCGGCGACTACCCGCATCTGCCCGCGCTAGCTGCCATGCTGAGGCAGGTGCAGCGCGGCCCTGATCGCCCGCTGAACAGTCTCCCGGTCCGGGCGCGCGTCGATGCTGACCACGTACTCCTTGCGCCGGAACAGGTCGAGTACCGGGTCGGTCTTGCCGTGATACTCGCGCAACCGGACTGCCAGAGCCGCCTCGGTATCGTCTTCGCGCTGCACGAGCTTGCCGCCGCAGGCGTCACACTGGCCCTCTTCATGCGGGCTGTTGGCGATCAGGTTGTAGTCCATGCCGCAGTCTGCGCACAGCCGCCTGGCCATCACCCGGCGGCGCACCTCACTGTCCGGCAGCTCGAGGTAGATCACGCCATCGATGTCGTAACTCTCCAGGAAGAACTCGGCCTGGCGCTTGTTGCGCGGGAAGCCGTCGATGATGAAGCCGTAATTCCAGTCGTGCTCGGTGAGCCGGTACTTCACCACGCCCTCGGCTAGATCGTCGCTCACCAGTTCGCCCGCCGCCATCGTGCGCCGCACCTGGGCGCCGAGCTTGGTGTGATGCTGCACATTCCACCGGAAGATGTCGCCGACGGCGATGTGCACGAGATCGAAGTCGGCGGCCAGCATCATGCTCTGCGTGCCCTTGCCGCTGCCCTGGACGCCCATGATGACGTACTTGCGCATAGCCAGAACTGTAGGCAGCGGCGGGCGCCGGGTCAGCCACCGGGCGGCGGGGGGCCGCCGTGGACGACGAAGTCCCTGGTACGGATGGCCACGAGCGTGATCAGCCCGGCGACAAGAGCGATGATGGCGGCGACCAAGAGAATCTCGTTCAGGCCCGAGGTGAAGGCCGAGCGCGTGATCAGGGCGACCGTCGGCCGGGCGCTGGCCGGCAGGCGGCCGATAAACTGCCCGATCTGGCCGGACTGGATGGCGGTGGAGACCTGGCCGCCCCGCCCCGACAGGCCGGGGACGGCCGACACCTTGGTCAGCACGTCGGTGCGGACCGCGCTCGAGAACAGGGTTCCCAGCAGCGCGATCCCGGTGGCGATGCCGACCTGGCGGAACGTGGAGTTGATTCCGGAGGCCATGCCCGCCCGATCCGGAGTCACCACCCCGACGGCGGTGGAGGCCAGCGGGGGGTTCACCAGCCCGACGCCGATGCCGCCGACGATCATGCCGGGAATCAGGTGCGTCCAGGACGAGGTCGCATCCAGGCCTCGCATCAGCAGCAGGGACACGCCGACCAGCAGCAGGCCGGGGCCGATGAGAAAACGCACGGGCACCTTCGAGGAGAGCCGGCCCGCGATCGTGGCGGACACCAGGATGCCGCCCGACAAGATCATGAAGCGCACCCCGGTGGCCAGCGCGGAGTAGCCGAGGACGTCCTGTATGTAGAGCACCAGGTAGAGGATCATCGCGAAGATGGACGCGCTCAGCGCGAACGCCGCGATCAGCCCGCCGCTGAAGGTCGGCAACCGGAACAGGGCCAGGTCGAACATCGAATGCGTCACGCGCATCTCGACCACGACGAACGCGACAAGCAGGACCGCGGCCGCCGCGAAGCAGCCGAGGACAAGGCCGTTGGTGAACGACTTCTGGTTGGACTCGATCAGCGCGTAAATCAGGCTCGCCAGCGCGAGCGTGAACAGGACAAAGCCCGGCCAGTCCGGTCGGCTCGCGCGCGGCTCCTTCGATTCGGTGACTCTGAGGAACGTGATAATGACGGCGAAGACGCCGATCGGAGCGTTCACGAAGAAGATCCACCGCCAGGAGATGCCGGTGGTGAGCACGCCACCGAGCAGCGGGCCGATCGCGACCGCCAGCCCCGTGATCGCGCCCCAGACGCCGAAGGCCACGCCGCGATCCCGGCCGCGGAAGGCGTCGGCCAGGAGGGCGAGCGAGACCGCGAACATGATCGCGCCACCGATACCCTGCAGCCCTCTCGACAACTGCAGCATCAGCGTGCTCGTCGCGAAGCCGCACAGCACGGACGCGCACGTGAACACCGTCAGGCCGATGAGGTACAGCAGGCGCCGGCCGTACATGTCCGCAAGGCTTCCCGCCGTCAGCAGGAACGCCGCCAGGGTCAGCGCGTACGCGTCGACAATCCACTGCAGGTCGGCGAAGGTCGAGCTCAGCGCGCGCTGGATGTCGGGGAGCGCGACGTTCACGATCGTGATATCGAGCAGGAGCATGAACGTGCCGAGGCAGACCGCCAGCAGCGTCCACCACTTGTTGCCGCGCTGCGTCACCGCGGGCGCCTGCGACTGGGCCACGTCGGCCGACGTCCGCCCGTCCCCGGCCTGGGGCTGCGTTGCGTCCTGGTGCTGCGTTGCGTCCCCGGGCTGCGTGCCGCCCGGATGATGCCAGGACTCCTCCGCGTTGACCTCGGTCACTTCCGGCCTCCAACTCGGGTGTTACGGCCCTGCCGCGTCGGTCTGATTCTCGCGGCTAGCCATCGCAGTCGGCTAGCGGCCCTCGCTTTTGGTGTGATCAGCCCGGAACCTCACCGCGGCGGCCGCGGTCCCGCCCCCGCGACCAGCGGGGTCAGCTGCCGGATGTCGCAGCGGGCCCGGAGCGCCGCGGTGGCCTGCTAACCGGGCGGACTCGAGGCCGAGATCAGTTCGCCAAGCTCGGGCCAGGCCGCGCTTACACCTCGGCCGGCGCGCCGGCCGGCCCGCCCAGGGCGAACCGGCGCTCGCAGTAGTCGCGCAGTTTGGGGTCGAGTACGTCCCTGATCTGCGGCCAGTCGTGCTGCAGCAGCCGCGGGTTGAGGAACCTTCGCACGTCGTTGCGCTGGCCCTGCGTCAGCACGATGCCGTACATGTTGCGGCGGGTTTCCTCGTCGGTGACGTCGCATTCCCGCATGCCCGGCCAGGACAGGTGCCTGGGCAGCATGATGGTGCCCTTGGCCGGCCCGCGCAGTTCGTCCAGTCCGGCAGGCAGGCGGCGGCCATGCGAGGTCCGGCCCGACAGCCAATCAGCGAGAGACATGGATCTGATTATTACCGCAGCGGTGTTGCCGGCTCGCGGTGACTCGCTGGAGGCCATTCACGACTCTGTGCAGGCGGGCCAGCCGGTCGCGGGCGGTGCTGGGTGGCGGATCGCCCGGCACGCCACGCTTTCGGCATCCGGAGTGTGGCGAATTACCCGGCTACCAGCTAGCCGCCATACGACGACACTGTGTA
>JASIBJ010000546.1 GCA_030045215.1 Streptosporangiaceae bacterium
CCGCCGTGAATCGCGGCGCCCGTTGCGAGCGCCGCCGCGCCCGTGTACTGGTCGCTGCCGGCCAGCAGGCCAAGCACGCCGCGGCGGTACTTGTCCGACTCGGCGGTTGGGCGCGGCAGCAGCGCCGCGACGTCGAGCGACTGCAGGGCGAGCGCCGCCGGCTCGGGTAGGTACGGGCCGAGTCCGATGTCCACAAGGCGCGTTGCGCCGGCGAATTCGCTGCCGGGGTCGATCAGCAGCCCGGGCTTCCAGGTGCCGAACGTGACGGTCACGTCGGCTCGGATTGCGGCGCCCTGAACCTCGCCGGTGCTCGCGTCGACCCCGCTCGGCAGGTCGACCGCGACGACAATCGAGCCGTCCTCGCGCGCGTGCTCGACCAGGCCGGCCAGGGCCGCCGCCGGCTCGCGCAGCCCGCCGCTCCCGCCGATGCCCGTCAGCCCGTCGAGTATGAGGTCCGCGGATGCGATCGCCGAGCGGGCCGCGCCGGCCAGGCGGTGGTCGCGGGCCCCGCCGGCGGCGCTGTCGTCGTTTCCTGTCGCCTCGACGGTCAGCCCGCCCGCGGCCGTGAGGGCCGCGAGTCCGCCCTCGTGCAGGCGTGAGCCGGCCGCGACCGCAGTTACGCGAGCCCCGCGGCGGGCCAGCCGGGCCCCCGCGAACAGCGCGTCGCCGCCGTTGTCACCGCTGCCCGCCAGGACCACTACCCGAGCGCCGTACACCCGGTCGAGCAGGCTTGTGCAGGCCGCGGCGAGTCCCGCGGCCGCCCGCTGCATCAGCGTCCCTTCAGGCAGCGTGGCCATCAGCGCCTGCTCGGCCGCCCTGACCTCTGGTACCGCGTGCGCATGCCTCATCGCTCTGCCACCACCATGGCCACAGCTAGTCCCCCGTCATGACTGATCGATACATGCCACGCGGACACGCCAAGCTCCGCGGCGGCCTTGGCCACGGTGCCCAGAGTCTCCAGGACGGGCTTGCCGCCGGGTCCGTGCTCGATTATCGCGTCCGTCCAGCGCAGGCCCGCAGGCGCGCCCAGGGCCTTGGCTACTGCCTCTTTCGCCGCGAAGCAGCCCGCCAGGGACGGGAGCGGCCGGTCGCGTTCACTTTCAGCGAACAGTCGGTGGGCCAGCGCGGGCGTACGGGCCAGGGCCCGCTCCAGCCTGGAAATGTCGGCCACGTCCACGCCGATGCCCACGATCACGGGTACAGCCTGTCACGCGGGCCGGGCGAACGGGCTTCCGGATCGCTCGGTAGTCGAGAGCCTCGGGCAGACCCGCTGCCGCGTCAGCCGGCGTCGCGAATGATGGCTGCCAGTTCTCCGGCCAGCCGCTCGGCCTGGCCGGAATCCGCCGCCTCGACCATCACCCGCACCGCGGGCTCGGTGCCGCTGGGCCGGACGATGACCCGCCCGGTGTCGCCCAGTTCGGCCGCCGTCGCGGTCACCGCCTCGGTGACCGCGGCCGAGCCCGCCACCCTGGCCTTGTCCACACCGGGCACCGAGATCAGGACCTGCGGGTACCTGGTCATCACGCGCGCCAGGTCGGCCAGAGGGCGGTTCTGGCGGACCGCCTCGGCCAGCAGTTGCAGCCCGGTCAGCAGTCCGTCGCCGGTCGTAGCGTGATCGAGCATGATGATGTGACCTGACTGCTCGCCGCCGAGCACGAACTTGCCGTCCAGCATCGCGGCGATCAGGTGACGGTCGCCCACCGGCGTCTCGACAATCTCGATGCCCGCTGACCGCATGGCGTGCCGGAAGCCGAGATTGGACATCACGGTCGCGACCACGGTGTTGCCCGCGAGCCGACCGGACTCCTTGAGCGCGAGCGCCAGCACGGCCAGGATCTGGTCTCCGTCGATCACCTGTCCGGACGCGTCCACGGCCAGGCAGCGGTCGGCGTCCCCATCGTGCGCTATGCCGGCGTCGGCCCCGTGCCGCACGACCGCCGCCGACAGCACGGACAGGCTCGTCGAGCCGCAGCCAAGGTTGATGTTCAGCCCGTCCGGCTCGGCCCCGATCGCGATGACGTCTGCGCCGGCGCGGCTCAGCAACTCGGGGGCGTAAGCAGATGCGGCGCCGTTCGCGCAGTCCACGACCACGCGCAGCCCGGCCAGCGGCTGGCGCGCCGATTGCTGCTGGGCCAGGCCGGACGGGCCGGGAACGGTGGCCAGCAGGTGCTCGAGGTATCGCTGCCCCTCGCCAGGCGCATCACCGACGCGGCCGAATCCCGCCTCGGGCACGCCGACCGGGCCGGCGTGCACGGGACCCGGCTGAAGCGGGTCAGGGTGCGCCAAACGCCCGCCGTCGGGGCGCAGCGAGCCCGGCCGACCGTGGGCCAGCCGGGCTTCGATCGCCTCCTCAACCTCGTCTGGCAGCTTCACGCCGCCGCGCGCGAAAAACTTGATCCCGTTGTCGGGTGCGGCGTTGTGGCTGGCTGACAGCATGACGCCAAGGTCGGCACCCAGCTCCGAGGTCAGGTAGGCCACGCCCGGTGTCGGGATCACCCCGAGCCTGATCACGTCGACACCGCTGGCCGCCAGCCCGGCGACCACAGCCGCTTCGAGGAACTCCCCTGAGGCCCTGGGGTCGCGGCCCACGACCGCGACCGGCCTGCGGTGCGCCTCGCGCGCATACGCGAACTCCCCGGTGCCGGCCAGGACGCTGGCGGCCGCAGACGCCAGTGTCATTGCCAGGCCGGCCGTCAGGTTATCCCCGGCGACGCCCCGGACACCATCTGTGCCGAAAAGCTGGCCCATGCCCCGAGATCCTCGGTGCCGCTGGTCGCCGGGATTAACGCTTGGAGTACTGCGGAGCCTTACGGGCCTTCTTCAGGCCGGCCTTTTTGCGCTCAATGACCCGGGCGTCCCTGGTCAAGAATCCGGCCCGCTTGAGCGCCGCCCGGCTATCCGGGTCGACGAGCGTCAGGGCCCGTGCGATGCCCAGCCGCAGCGCGCCCGCCTGGCCGCTGACGCCGCCGCCGTCAATGCGCGCGATCACGTCGAACTGGTCCTCGGCCCCGAGCGTCACGAACGGCTCACTCACCAGCTGCTGGTGGACCTTGTTCGGGAAGTAGTCGTCGAGCGTCCGGTCGTTGATCTTCCACTGGCCGCTGCCTGGCTGGATCCGGACGCGCGCGATGGCTTCCTTGCGGCGCCCGGTGCTGATGGCGCGGCCCGTAACGACCGGCCGGCGTGCCGCCTGCTTGGGCGCGTCGCTGGTCTGCGTCGTGTACTCGGACACGTGCTCGTCGGCGCCCTCGAAGTCGGCTGCCGCTCCTGCATCCAGCATCTCGGTGGACTCAGCCACGTTCTGTTCCTCGTGCTTCCCGGTTAGTTGTGATGCCCTGGGTTCGACTGGTGTCGCGGCCGCTACGTGCGGGACCCGGCCTGCTCAACCTGAGTGATCTCGAACGGGACTGGAGTCTGCGCCTTGTGCGGGTGCTCGGGTCCTGCGTACACCTTGAGCTTGCGCAGCATCTGGCGGCCGAGCGCGTTCTTGGGCAGCATGCCCTTGACCGCCTTCTCCACCGCGCGCTCAGGGTTGCGGGCCATCAACTCGCCGTACGACATCGAGTGGAGCCCGCCCGGATAGCCGGAGTGCCGGTAGGCCTGCTTGTCATGCAGCTTGTTACCGCTTAGGGCTACCTTGGCCGCGTTCACGATAATGACGAAGTCACCAGTGTCGACGTGCGGCGCGAAGATCGGCTTGTGCTTGCCGCGCAGCAGCATCGCCGTCTGGCTGGCGAGTCGGCCAAGGACGACGTCCGATGCGTCGATGACATGCCATTGGCGCTGGATGTCAGCAGCCTTCGGGCTGAATGTGCGCACAGTCATAAGCCTTCGTGTGTGAGTCCTGAATCCGTGCCCGCCGGAGAACATTCGGAGGTACTCCCCAGACGGGATCCGCCGGTACCGGCCGCAGCTCACCTACCCTGCCGGGCACGCGGGCATGCCAGTACGCATGGACGCACCCAGCAGGATACCGGCCCTAGCCGGCGGCGGTCAAAGTGAGCCGCGGCTGGCTCCGGAGCCGGCTGGCGCACGACGGCCGGAAACATGGCTACCAGGCTAACGCGCAGCGCGAGAGCGATACGCTCGCGGAATGCGCAACCCTCCCGACGACGCCGCGTATCAGCCTGGCAGCCGCAGGCACGGCCACCGCGGCAGCCCGTCGGGCAGCCACCGGATCGGCTCCGTGGCCGGTCAGCGCGAGGCGACCGCGGGCGGCGAGTCGTCGGTGTTCTCACCCGGATACGAGGGCAGGCGTGAGCCTGGTCCCGACCGGCCGAGCGGCAGTCACGACCGGCCGAGCAGCGGTCACGGCCAGCCCGCGCCCTGGCACGGTACGGCGACCGCGGGGACGGGCGGCCAGGGCCCGGTCCGCGGCTATCCGCCGCAACCAGGCCAGCCGCTGCCGATGTACCCGCCGGGGCAGTTCGCAGCCTGGAATCGCGGCCGATCCCGGCAC
>JASIBJ010000547.1 GCA_030045215.1 Streptosporangiaceae bacterium
GGGTGGCTACGACCTGGCCTCGCTGGGCGAGTACGTGGTGGCGGCGCTGGACGGAGTGCAGGCCGGCTCGGCGCAGTTACGGCCTCGGGGTAATCGGCCTCGTACTGCCGCTCGCTCGCAACCAGACCCGGCGCGGGCGGGCACGGCCCCCGCGGCCCACCGCCCGAAGCGCGCCCCACCGCCCGAAGCGCACCCACCGCCCGAAGCGCGCCCCACCGCCCGAAGCGCGCCCCACCGCCCGACCGGCGCCTTCAGCCGTCAACCGTTGTTGACAGCTAGCAACCGTCAACATATATTGACGCCATGAGCAATGAGGTAACGCTCGCTGAGGCAGCCAGCGGGCAGGACCCCGCCGAGGGCTTGCGCGCCGCGCGCGCACTGCGCGAGCTAGCCGAGCGCCATGAGGCCCTCCAGGTCGGGAACGCGCGAGACCATGGCTGGTCTTGGCAGGAGATCGCGTTCTTCCTCGGCGTAAGCAAGCAGGCAGTGCACAAGAAGTACGCCAGCACACTGGCTGGTCGGCCAGCGCAGTCGCTCCCCCGTCGCCTGGCCAACCGCAAGCCGATCGGAGGAGACGGTGCTTGAACGGTTCACGTCTGCCGCCCGGCAGGCGCTCGTCGATGCCAGGAATGAGGCCGGCCGCGCCGGACAGGACAAGATCCGCAGCGAGCACCTTCTGCTCGGCCTGCTGACCGAGCCAGGCGGAGCTGCAGACGCGCTGTCGGCGGCAGGGATGGCGCTGGAAGACCTTCGGGCCAGGGTGCCTCGGGGTACGCATCCCGGACCTGCGGCGCTCGACGCCGACGCACTGGCCGGGCTCGGCATCGATCTGGACGCGGTGCGCCGCGCCACCGACGCGACGTTCGGCCCTGGAGCGCTTGACAATGTCGTGATTCCGGGTCGCAAGCGGCTGCCGATGGCCGACGACGCCAAACAGGCACTTGCCGGGGCCTTGAGGCAGACGGTCAGGCAGGGCCAGCGGCAAATAACCTCGGGCCACGTGCTGCTCGGCATCATCGATCAGCGGCGCAATGGCGCCCTGATGGTCCTGGCCGAAGCCGGCGCCGACATCGGGGCGCTGCGGGCCGACGTGGTGCGCAGGATCACCGCGGCCGCCTAGCCCCCTGCGCGGCGGGCGGACCGCCCTCCGCTGGCTGGCGGTTCGCCAGGCTGGCATACAGAATTGGCTGATGACCACCTTTATCGCCCGACTCGACCACCCAGGTACCGGGCCCCGGATTGCGGTCAAGGATCTCATCGACATTGCGGGCATCCCGACGACCGCAGGCTGTAAGGCGCTCGCACGGATCGCCGAGCCCGCCGTTGCCGACGCTGCCTGCATGGCCGGGGCCAGGGCGGCCGATGCCGCGATCGTGGGCAAAGCGAACCTGCACGAGTTGGCCTTCGGCGCCAGCGGCGTGAATCAGTGGTTCGGCACGCCCGTCAACCCGCTCGACCCAGCGCTGCTGCCAGGAGGATCGTCGAGCGGGTCCGCAGTGGCGGTCGCCGAAGGGTCGGCGGACATCGGCTACGGCACCGACACTGGCGGTTCGGTAAGGATCCCGGCGGCTTTCTGCGGGCTTGCCGGCCTGAAGACAACGTTCGGCCGGATTAGTCTCGAGGGCGTGTGGCCGCTGGCGCCAAGCCTGGACACGGTCGGTCCGCTTGCCGCAGACGTCGCCGGCCTGACGACGGGTATGGCGCTGCTAGAACCCGGGTTCACCGTCGCTGCCGGCCCGGCCACCCGCATTGGCCGACTGCGGCCGCTGCCGGACAAGACGGATCCGCGCGTCGACGCGGCAGTCGATGCGGCGCTCAGGGCCAGCGGTCTGGAGACTGTCGAGCTTGGGCCGGTGGACTGGGCGGAAGCTCTGATGCAGGCCTACGTGATAACGACAAGCGAGGCCGCCGTCGTTGACGCGGAATTGATGGCGGACCGGGATGGCATCAGCGACCAGGTCTGGGCGCTGCTCGAATTCGGTGCGGCCGTGACCGCCGATCAGCAAGACGCTGCCCGCGCTTACCAGAGCGGCTGGAAGGCTGTGTTCGCGGAGTTGCTCAGCTACGTGGACGTGATCGCGTTGCCGACCATGGGACTCTTCCCGCCGCCGCTGGCAGAGGCAGAGCAGCATGACCTCCCGCAGCTGACCGCGCCAGTCAACCTGGCCGGCCTCCCCGCCCTAGCACTGCCGGTGCCCAGCGAATATCGGCTGCCAGCCAGCATGCAGCTGATCGGGCCCGCAAACAGCGAAGACCTGCTGCTCGCCACCGGTGCGTTGTTCGAGGCGGCCCTGGGCCAATAACGGGCGCCCGCCAGCTACCCGGCCCCGCGAACTACTGTCGTGACGTGACCTCTCCAGGCAAACCGGCCGACGGGCACCTGGTGCGGTTGGCGCTGCTCGCGGCGGCTGACATCGGCCCGTTCTTCCGGCTTGAGCTCCATGAACGGGAGCTCGCCCCTGGCTGGCAGCCCGCGCGTCAACTATTCAGGAGCGGCCTGGGTGAACTGGCCGCCAGCACAGCGCGGCAGCTCGGTACCGACGAGACGCGCGTGGCGGCATCGATCCTGCATCTGGGCTTCGCGGCCAGGCTCTGGTCGCCCGTGCTGGGCTGCGCTCTGCTCGCCGACGTCATTCCGGATCTCACGTCGCTGCTCGTCAGCACCGAGCCGCCCATCCGGCTCGGGCTGGTCTTGCCCGCCGGCTCCGGGGCGGAGCTGGCCTATCCGGCCGGCTGGCGGGCGGACTCCGTCACGGAGCCGGATGATCCCGCCGGCTCCCGGCCGCAGTTGGCCAAGCTGACTGCCGCGGCCGTGTCAGGGCTACTGGCCGGGCTCGCCAGCGGGCTGCCGGTCAGGCTCGCACACGGGCTGCTCCGCGGAAACTCCGCGTCGGCCATGGCCGGTGCCCTGGGCGAGCTCACCCGAGCCCGGCCCGACCTCACCGCGTCCGCCGCCGCGCTGGCCGCGGCCCTGCTACGCACTTCCAGCCTTGCTGGCGGAGGCGGGCTGACCGGGCCGGGCCTGGTCTTCCGGCGGCGCTCGTGCTGCCTCTACTACCGGGTGGCGGATGGCGGACTCTGCGGCGACTGCTGTTTTGACCGCCAGCCATCGCGCGGAGCGTGAAGCAGCCGGTCGGCGCCTTACGCACCCGATCGCTCCGTCGGCATCACGCCGCGCCCGTCGGCATCACGCCGCGCCCGTCGGCATCACGCCGCGCCGGTCGGCATCACGCCGCGCCGGTCGGCATCACGCCGCCGCCCGTTGGTGCTGCGTCGCCATCTATTTGACTTCTAAGCATCTGATCTCTAATTATTAGAACTCGAACTCATGATGCCGATCCGGCCGTTGACGCGGCGGGTCCCGCCGCACGGGGAGTCACAGATGACCAGCCAGGCCAGCGAGGGCGCGGATCGCCCGATGACGGGAAAGACCGTGTTGATCACGGGCGGCACCGACGGCATCGGCCTGCACACGGCCTCCGGCCTGGCCGCCAGCGGCGCCCGGGTGCTCATAACCGGCCGCGATCCGGCCCGCGGCGCGGCCGCCCAGGTGAAGATCCGCGAGCAGGCCGGCCAGGACCTGGTCTCGTTCCTCCAGGTCGATCACTCTACGGTCGGAGCGAACCAGGATCTCGCCGCGCGGCTGTGCGCAGAGCTGGACCGGCTCGACGTGCTCGTCAACAACGTGGGACGCGTCTTCCCAGCGCGCCAGGAGACGGCCGACGGATACGAGGCAACGCTGGCGCTGTGCTTCGTCGGTCCGGCGGCGCTGACGGCGGGCCTGCTGCCGCTGCTGCGGAGCACCACCACGGCTCGGGTGCTGAACATGAACTCGAGCGCGTTCAGGATGTGGCGGTCCGGCCCGTTCGACGACGTCCAGGCATCCGGCGCTTACGTCGGCATCAAGGCTCATGCCCACGCCAAGCTGCTCAACCTGATCTGGACGTTCGCCCTCGCCGATCAGCTCCGCGAGACCGGCACCACCGTCAACGCGACGAACCCTGGGGCCGCCTGGACGCCGGGCACGGCCCAGCTGACGCCCGAGGCGGTGCCGGCCTGGCGCTACATCTGGCCGGCGGTGCGATTCTTCCAGCGCCGCGCGTCAGCGGAGAAGGCCGCGGCGGTTCCGGTCTGGCTCTGCTCCGCCCCGGAGGCTGCGTTGCTGACCGGGACCTTCGTGCAGGGCAGCAAGCGGCAGCGGCCGAAGGTCGCCGTCAGTCCCGTCAATCAGGAGCAGGTGCTGCAACTAGCGGCTGAGCTGGTGGCGGGCGCGCCGACAGCGCTCCGGCCGGCCTGACCAGTTCGCGGCACAACACCATCCGCTTCCGGGAACCGCTGGCCGATGGAACTTGGCCCTAGGCCAGCGGGTCGTCAATCAGCTGAGCACCGGAGCTGTCCACAGCAAGCTGGAGGACCTGCCAGTCGGCCTCTAGACCGGTATCCGCTGCGAGCTGGGCGACGGTGTGGACGCCCGGGTCGTCGGTCGGCAGCGCCAGCACTGACGGGCCCGCGCCCGAGACGACGGCCGCGATGTCCGCGGCCCGGAACTTCGCGACCAGGGCCGCCGTTGCGGGCATCGTGTCCGTCCGGTAACTCTGATGCAGGAAGTCCTCGGTCCCGGCCAGCAGCAGGTCAGGCTGACTTGTCAGAGCCGTCACGAGCAGGGCTGCCCTGGCGGAGTTCGCCGCCGCGTCGGCGTACGGAATAGTCTCGGGCAGCACCTGGCGAGCCACCTCGGTAGCCAGCGGCGTCGCCGGCACGCAGACCACGGGGCGGAGTTCCGGCAGTGGTTCAAGCCGGGCGGCGCCCACGCCCCCGGCTCCCCGCCAGGCGATCGTCAGGCCGCCACGCATGCACGCCGCGACGTTGTCTGGATGACCCTCCAGTTCGGTCGCGAGCGACAGCACCCTGGGGTCCGGCAGCGCGACGATTCCGGCCGGCCCGGCCAGGGCCCTGGCCGACAGCAGCCCGGCCACGATAGCCGCCGCGGACGAACCGAGTCCGAAGCCGTGCGGCACCCTGTTCTCGCACGAGAGCGCGATGCCGCCGGGCTGCGAGCCGATGACGTCGAACGCCGCCCGCATGGCCTTGATGACCAGGTGCTGCTCCTCGGCCTGCGCCGTCTCCGAGCCCACCCCGGTG
Organism: Streptosporangiaceae bacterium; assembly: GCA_030045215.1. Next base: position 5,143 of record JASIBJ010000547.1, read on the forward strand.
ATATGCAGCTCCAGCCCCGCCGGAATGATGCTGGCCGAAACCTCATCATGCAAGGCCAGCGCCAGGCCAAAGGAGTCGAAGCCGGGACCGAGGTTGGCGCTCGTGGCCGGAACGCGGACGCGAACCGACTGGGTGGGCCAGCTCACCGCAGGTCCAGCGCGGCCGCGGCCGCGGCGACATCGGCGTCGATGGTCGCCGGGATCGGGGTGCCGGTCACCGCAGTCTGCGGATCCTTGAGGCCGTGGCCGGTAAGGGTACATACCGCCACCGACCCCGCCTCGATCGCGCCGGCCGCGCGCGCCTTCAGCAGCCCCGCCACGCCAGCGGCCGAGGCGGGCTCGACGAATACGCCCTCCATCTGGGATAGCAGCCGGTAGGCGGACAGGATCTGCTCGTCGGTCACCGAGTCGATCAGCCCGCCCGACTCGGCGACGGCCGCGTCGGCGAGGTGCCAGGACGCCGGGTTCCCGATCCGGATGGCGGTCGCGATTGTCGACGGCTCGAGCACGGGCCTGCCGATCACGATTGGCGCGGCTCCGGCCGCCTGATAGCCGAACATCCGCGGCCGCGTGCCGGTCTTCCCGGCCTCGGAGTACTCCCGGTAGCCGAGCCAGTATGCCGCGATGTTCCCCGCGTTCCCGACCGGCAGGAAGTGCACGTCTGGAGCGTCGCCAAGCTGATCGACGACCTCGAACGAGGCGGTCTTCTGGCCTTGCATTCGGTCGGGGTTGAGGGAGTTGACCAGCCCGACCGGGTACTCGGCCGAGAGCTTGCGAACCAGCTCGAGGCAGTCGTCGAAGTTCCCGTCGACCTGCAGCAAACGAGCACCGTGCGCGAGTGCCTGCGCCAGCTTCCCGACCGCGATCTTGCCCTGCGGCACCAGGACGGCGCAGGCCAGGCCCGCCCGGGCGGCATAGGCGGCAGCACTGGCGCTCGTGTTGCCCGTCGACGCGCAGATCACGGTCTTGACCCCGCTCGCGGCGGCCAGCGTGACTGCGACGGTCATGCCCCGGTCCTTGAACGAGCCTGTCGGGTTAACGCCCTCGATCTTGAGATAGACGTCGCAGCCAGTCCGCTCGGAGAGAACGGGCGCCGGCAGCAGCGGGGTGCCGCCTTCCCCAAGCGTGACGACCGGCACGCCCTCGGGGACCGGCAGCCGGGCTCGGTACTCGGCGATGACGCCGCCCCACGGCCACGGTCTGGCCATCACTCGCCCTCTGCGCCCTCAATGCGCATGACACTGTCGACGTTGCGCACCGCCTCCATCGCGCTGAGCACGGAGACCGTCTTCGAGAGCGCTGCTTCCCTGGCTGAGTGCGTCATGATGATCAGGTTGGCGTCGTCACCGCGGCCCTCCTGCCGGACATCCTTGATTGACACGCCGTTTTGCGCGAACGCGTCGGCTATGGGGGCGAGCACACCGGGCCGGTCCGCCACGTCAAGCTGGACGTAGTACCTCGTAATCGCGTCACCGATCGGGACGAGCGGAAGTTCGGCGTAGGTAGAAGCGTCGGGCCCGCGCAGCCCGGCCTGCATGTTCCTGGCGACGGCGACAGTGTCCCCGAGGACTGCACTGGCCGTGGGCTGCCCCCCGGCGCCGGCCCCGTAGAACATGAGCCTGCCCGCCGACTCGGCCTCGACGAACACGGCGTTGTACGCGTCGCGAACGGCGGCCAGCGGGTGCACCCTGGGGATCATGGCCGGGTGCACCCTGGCGGTGATCCCCCCGTTGCACCGCTCGCAGATCGCCAGCAGCTT
>JASIBJ010000548.1 GCA_030045215.1 Streptosporangiaceae bacterium
CACACCCGGCATCGGCACACCCGGTGTCGGCACAACCGGCGTCGGCACAACCGGCGTCGGCACAACCGGCGTCGGCACGACTCACCACGCCGCCGGGGTTCGAAGCGATTCCGGTCGCACTATGCAGTTGCTCGCCGGTGGTGAGCGAGCATCGCGAATCGGCGCCGGCAGCCATACGGTAGGAACCCGCCAGGGCCGCCCGGGGCCGCGGCCTGGATCGGCAGGCGGGCTATCCTCCCTGAGTGACCAATCCCACTTCGCCCGCCAGGGACCTGCGCCTCGTGGTCGGCTATGACGGATCCCCGCCAGCCAACCGGGCGCTCCAGACAGCAGTCAACATGTTGCAGGGCCGCCAGGGTTGCCTCGAAGTCACCTACGTCGCTCACATCCCGAGCATGGCCTCGCTGTCGGCCGGCGCCGTGACCGAACTGGAATCCGACTTCAACGACATCGAGCAGGAGCTACGCACGATGGTCCGCGAGCAACTGCGCAACCGGGAGGAGCGCTGGGAATTCGAGCGGCGCGAGGGCCTGATCGCGGAGGAGCTGATCGCGGCGGCAAAAGACCACGCGGCGGATCATCCCGATTCCACCGTGGTGATCGTCGTCGGGGGTTCTTCGCTGGCCGCGCACCGCATTATCGGCTCGGTCGCCGTTCACCTCGCCCGTCATTCGCCGGTACCGCTTACGATCGTTCCCTGATCACGGGTCGGAGCGGCGGAGAAGCGGTGAACTGCGGCAGCGAGCCTGACCCGTGCGGGCTCAGGACCCAGACAGTGAGGGCGGCGGCCCCTGCTTGCCGTGAATGATCAGGACCGGGCATGAGGCGTGCTCGGCCACGTTCGCGCTGACGGAGCCAAGCAGTAGTCCGACAAAGCCGCCGTGCCCGCGGCTGCCGACCACCAGCATGCTCGCGTGCCTGCTCTCCTCCAGGAGTACCCTGGCCGGGCCTCCCTCACGCACCAGGAGCTCCAGTCCGGCGGGCTGCCGCTCGCCGAATGCGGCCTCGGCGGCCTTCGCGAGCTCGTTCGCCATGTCTTGAGCCGGGTCCCAGTCAGGGGCAATCGCCGCCCAGCCGAAGGACGGCGGGTATTCCCATGCCATCACGACCGACAGCCGTGCTCCGAGCATTGCGGCCACGTATCCTGCCCACCGCAGCGCCAGCACGGAATCCGGCGAGCCGTCAACTCCGGCGACAACCCGGTGGCCGGCGAGGACACGATCTTCAGCCATTAAGAACTCCCTAATGTCGGCACTCAACGTCGACGCTGAGTTCGCCCGAGCTAGCACATCACTGGTCGGAGTGCAGGGCCCAAGATTCCGGGACTTTTGACGCTCAATCTCAATCGCCGCGGCCTGCTTCTTCAGATCCTCCTACGGGTTGCCGCTGCCGGGCTGCACAGTCTGCACGGTAAGTAGCGGGACCGCAGGGTTCGCGCAGGCAGTGGCGGTCAGGCTCACGAACAGGGCGCTGGTCTGGCCGGGCGGGAAGACCCGAAGCCGGTGGACCGCGACGGGGTTGCACGTCGATGACGGATAGTTCGCCGCGGTGCCCACTTGCAGTTCGGCGTGCACTATGGCGCCCGGACTCAGCGTGACGAGGGTCCGCGGGTACACCGGACTCTCGGTCGCGGCGGCACCGACCTCGCTGCCGGACTTGGTCACGAACGAAACGCCCGGATAGCCGTAGAGCGTGCAGGCGGACCCGGAAGCATTGGTGAAGTCGATCGGGTAGTACGTGCTGCCGGCCGCGCCGCCGGCCTGGCCAAGCGATGCCGTAAGCGCCCCGGTCGAACAAGCGGGCGGACCGGCCGGTGTCGGGGATGGCGGGGCGGGCTGGCTGGTGCTCGGCGACGGTGCGGGGGCGGTAACGGTGACCGTTACAGTCGGCTGGGCCGATGGGCTCGCCGATCCGCACGCCGCGAGCAGGCCGGACAGCGTAACGAGGGCGGCCACCGCAGTCGCGGCCTGGAGTCGTGCCATTGTGTGCTCCTTGTCGAGACCTAGCCGACGACGGCCAGGCTTGCGCCCACCACGCTCGCCCTGCGCGGCCGGGACAGCCAGAGTCGAACTGCTCTGGGTTGGCAGGGCTAATGGCCGCTTTTCGGTATTGCAGGGGGCCTCACCGGCAGCCCACCGGAGTCTCAAGATCGAGACGGCACCCGGGGCGAGCCGCTCTTAGCATCGGAACCGTGTCGCACATCGGAGTCAATCTCGGATTCGGCAAGCTCCATGAGGACCTGTCCGACGACCAGATGTATGCCGGGGAGCTGAGACTCGCCGAGCTCGCCGATCAGCTGGGCTTCGACAGCCTGTGGGCGGTCGAGCATCACTTTGACGACTACGCCATGTGCCCCGATAACGTCGTACTGCTGGCGAACGTCGCCGGCCGCACCGAGCGCGTGAAACTCGGCACCGGCGCGGTGATCCTGCCGTGGAATGATCCGCTCCGCGTCGCCGAGAAGATGATCATGCTTGACATCCTTTCCGGCGGTCGGGTGCTGTTCGGCATGGGCCGCGGCCTGTCGCGGATGGAGTACGCGCCGTTCGGGGTCCCGATGTCGGAATCTCGCGCGCGGTTTGATGAGGCGGCCGCGATGATCGCCAGGGCGCTGGAAACCGGCTGGATCGAGGGGGACGGGCCCTACTATCCCCGGCCCCGCACCCAGCTCCGCCCGAGCCCGCCGCGGTCGTTCGCTGGCCGGCTGTACTGCGTCGCCGGGTCACCGGACTCCGTCACGTCCTGTGCCCGGCTGGGCGCGTCGCTGCTGACGATCGTCACCCAGCCGGTGCCGAACCTCATGCCGGTGTTCACCAGCTACCGGGAGCAGTACCGGACGCTCCACGGCGTGGAGGCGCCGCCGATCGCGCTCAACATGAACGTGTACTGCCACACCGACGCCGACGTCGCCAGGGAGCGATCGCTGCTGTACGTGCACCGGTTCTTTGCCTCGAATGTCAGGCACTACGAGTTCACCGGCGAGCACTTCGCGCGGACCGAGGGCTACCAGCGTTACGACGAGATCGCGCGGGTGTTCCGGGAGATCGGGGTCGAGGCGGCGGCGGACGCTTACGCCGCCTGCGCGCTGTGCGGCACGCCGGATCAGATTCTCCGGAAGATCGCCGAGATCGGCGATGTCCTCGGCAGTTACGAGCTCACCGTGCTGCCCAGCTTCGGGGGCATGCCGTACGACCAGGCCGAGCAGAGCCTGGAGTTGTTCGCCAAGGAGGTCATGCCGGGGGCGCGAGAACTCCAGGGCTAACCGGGCGCGCGACGTCAGGGAGCAAGCCGTTGGCCAAGCTCGATGTGCCGGCAACGCCGGTGCTGGCAGAACACAACACGCCGGTCGAGATGCGGGACGGGACGCTGCTGCGGGCCGACCTGTACCGCCGGGCCGAGGGCGGCCCGTTTCCCGCGCTGCTGATCCGCACCCCGTACGGCGAGCAGATGATGCGCGCGGCGGTGCCGGTGATCCCGGCGATCGACGCCGGGTTCGCGGTCGTGCTGCAGCACTGCCGCGGCACGGGGACCTCGGACGGGGAGTTCGAGACGTTCGAGAACGAGGCCGATGACGGGGTCGACACGATCGAGTGGTGCGCCAGGCAGCCGTGGTGCGACGGCAACGTCGCGATGTCCGGGCCGTCTTACCTTGGGATGGTGCAGTTCGCCGCCGCGACCCATGCGCCCGCGGCGCTGAAGGCCATGGTGCCGATCGTCACGCCCGCCGACTACCACTGGGGACTGGCCTACCGGCAGGGCACTTTCCAGCTCGGCCAGCTCATGGGCTGGCACCTGCTGAAATCCGGCCAGGAGCTGGCAGGCCGGGCAGCGGGGGGGCAGGACGTCAGCGCACACATGTCCGGGCTGCTGCGGCTGATGGGCAATCCGCGGTCGGGGTATGCGTACCTGCCGCTGGCGGACATCCCGGCCGTGAGCCAGGTCCTGCCCAGCTGGCGGCGCTGGCTTAAGCACGAGGATCGGGATCGGTACTGGTCCGGCCTGAGCTACCGCGACCGCCGTCATCGGGTAACGGCTGCGGCGCTGCACGTAGGCGGCTGGTTTGACCTGTTCCTCGGCGGGACGCTTGATAACTTTTCCACCCTGTGCCAGAGCGCCGCGACCGAGTACGCCCGGCGCAGCCAGCGCCTGATCGTGGGCCCGTGGACGCACGCCGACCGGAGTGGGGTCGCGGGCGAGCTGCACTTCGGGATCGTGGCATCGGAGCAGGCGATCCAGCTTGAGCAGCTGGAACTCGGCTTCCTGCGCAGCGCCGTCCGCCCGGACCGGCAAGAG
>JASIBJ010000053.1 GCA_030045215.1 Streptosporangiaceae bacterium
GACCACCCGAGGCGTCAAGGCGACGGTCGATGACAACGGACCTGGGCCAGCCGCTCTGGTGGCGAATGCAAATGGAGTGACTGGATTTGCCGACCGCTTCCTCTTCTGGCGCGGAACTGGCGGCAGCCTGTGGGACGCCGTGAACACCAGCTATCTCAACACGACCGGAGGCTGGTCCAGGCCCCGCGAGATCGTTAGCGGCAAGCGCGCGGACATGACGTCCGAGCCAACTGCGGCAGAATCGGAGAGCGGGACCGTGTATGTGTTCTGGTACTCCGGCTACTACCCTTGCCCCTGCAACCTCAACATGGAATATAGCGTCGGAGGTACCGGTAAATGGCACGGCCCATACGCCATCCAGAAGGGGAAAGACATCGATAGCTCGACGTTCGCGCCGACTGCTAGCGCAATCGGAGACGGCGCCGGGATAATTGTCGCCTGGTCTGGAGACCGGTATATAGAAGGCACCGTCTCGAACACTCCTGATCGGGTCAGCTCGTGGTCCAAGATCGAAAGCACGGGCTATGAGTCACCGCCCGACGGTGAACCGTCACTGAGCAGCACCGTGGTATCAGGATCGGCTGCAGTGATCGCCTTCTGGAATGGGACCGGATACAAGGACCTGCTGTCCGGAAACATACCCAGGCTGACGGGAGAACCTTACACTTTCAAGGATGGCGCGCTTGGATCTAATGTCACCTCTTTCAGCTTCGGAGACGGCACTTGCCTGTGCGTCATCGCCCAGGCCTTCTGGGAGGGAACAAGCGGCGGTCTGTACGGCATGGCGTACTCGCTACCCACCGGCAACGAGCCGATCGGGAAACTGTACGCCGGTCAGCTTGGCTCTACTCCGAGCGCGATAATTATGCCTGAAGTAGCGGGGACAGGTTTCCAGGCCTACTTCTACTGGATCTGCCCGAGCAACGACAACGATGGCAGCATCTGCCAGTTCAACGGAAACAAGGTCACTATCCTGAAACTCGGCGTGGTCGGCCGCTACGCTTAATTAGGTAGTAAGACCCTGGCCCGCGCCCACCTCATCCGCGAACACGCGCCCGGCCGGTTTGCCTTCCACGACGTGCTACGCTCCTATGCCGCCGACCAGGGCCGCCCCACGGCAGCCAGGACGAGCGCGACGCCGCCACCGGCAGGGTGCTCGACCACTACCTACGGCGCTGGTTACGCGGGGTTCTTCAATGCCGATGACACCGTCTATCTCGACTACATTCAGGCGGTCTTCGGGCTGATAGATAAGTTCGCCAGCAACGACATCCTCACCGGCGCGTACATCTCGCTGCGGTACTGCGCCGGCTCGCAGGCTCTGCTGGCCATTGAGCAGTGGCCGCACACCGTCTGCATCGAGATCTCCGCGCTCGCTCACCTGACCGACGAAAAACAGGTGCTTAGAACGTTCGAGAACGAGACCGCCAGCCATATCGGACACGACGGTCGCCCGCCCACGGTGCACTGGGTCAGCTCAACGCGCGCACCCGCGCACAAGTGGAGGCCGCCTTTCCCAAGATCAATGTCTGGCGATCCGTTCTGGCCCGGCTGACCGAGGGAGGAAGTCAGGCACCTTCGACAACGACTTCTGCAGGGAGCACAGCCTAGAGTCTTATGGAGCTAAGCCCATTCGCACGACAGATGTCTCTTACCTCGTGCCTCTCCTGCTCCGCTCCCCGCCATAAACGGCAAACCCAGCGTCCAGCGCCGTGGACCAGAGCGCCACCATGGGACGCCGCGCACACCTGCGCTGAGTGGCGGTCACGTCCCTCTCGTCCAGGGCCTGCTGCGCCTGCTGCCCCTGCTCGTCGTCGCTGACCGTCGTCGTCACGGCCCCTACTCGCCGGTAAAACGAAACTCCGCCTGCCATGGGCCATCCGTGTGAACGACGTCCCAGTAGCGTTCTGCAATGCGCTTCGGGTCAAATGCAGTACCGGGAGCGATCTGGCCAGCGATCGTGAGCGTCGCCACTCGTATGCCGTCCGGTTCCAGGTCGGCCCCGAGCATCGTCGCGGCTGACCGGAGGGCGGCTTTGCCGAGAGAGACCGTCGCGAGCGCTGGGATCGGGTGGTCTGCGAATCCGCCCCCGGTGACGATCATGGTGCCGACTCCTGCGGCCTTCATGGCCGGGGCGGCCACCTGCGCGACGACGATGGCGCTAATCACGTCCACTGCGTAGGCGGCCTGAAGGTGCTCAACGCTGGCGCTCAACAGCTGATCGGGCGCACCCATCACCGCGTTGTAGATGATGACGCCCGGCGCACCTTCCCCCTGGTAAAGCTGAGTCATTCGGGCGCGTATACCCTCGGGATCGCTCGCGTCCGCCTCGATGGTGCCGATCTGGGCGCCCGTGTCAGACAAACTGCCCACGAGGCTGCCCAGTCCGCCGGCGCTTCGGGCGACCAAGGTGACGCGGTAGCCTCCGACAGCGAAACGCCGGGCGACAGCCAGGCCCAGGCCGGGACCGGCACCGACGAGCAGCAGGTGACGGCCATTGACCGTGCCGAAACCCACGGTTCGGTCGGGATCGCTGGCAGGTGCGCTTGTCATGAGGGCTCCTCACGTGATCAAGCTGGCTCTTACATTCCGGGTCGGCGTCGGGCAACGTCGCATCCAGGAATCCCTACTCCCAGCCGGCGATTACGTCGGCCCAGCTACCATGCTCGGTTCAGGTGCGGCGCTCCTGCTTTGATGCCCCGTCCCCGCGTGTCCGCACCAGGCACTCGCGAATACTTCCCTAGGCAGACAGATCCGTCGGCGCTTCCTCGTGGCTGGAGCCCGGATATTCCGGCGCCAGATCCAGACGGCGAGCCGGGGCAGGACCGCCTTGGTGCGTTGCGGTCAGGGATGGACCGGGCCGCTGGGGCCGCGGTCGATGCGAATCGACTGCATGATCGCGAACGTCGTTGTCCAGGTGAAGATGTCGATGTCGGCGCCGCCCGCCCGCTTTCCGGCGATCTCGGGCACAGTGTTGTCGAATATGGGGGGACGGCAGCGGCCTTCGGCGGCAGCGGCGGCATCCTCCGCAGTCAGCCCGCTCCGTCGGCCGACGCGACGGTGCGCCGGGAGATGCGCCACGTGCCGTCAGAGCGGCGGAGTTCCTGAGTGATCACCGCCGTGGCGCGGATGG
>JASIBJ010000549.1 GCA_030045215.1 Streptosporangiaceae bacterium
AGCACCTCGATCTTGCGGGCCAGCGTGTCCACATTGCCGCTGACGTTGCACTGGTCGGCGTACTGGGCGACCAGCCGCAACGTCCGCTTCTCGCCACCGCCGCCGATCATGATCCGTGGGCCGGCAGACTGCACTGGCCTGGGCTGGTTGCGCGCGTGATCGATGCGGTAGTGCTGTCCGGCGAAGCTCACGTCGTCGTCGGTGAACATGGCCCGGCAGATCTGGACTGCTTCCTCGACCATGTCCAGGCGGACCCGGTCCGGCGGATAGTCGACTCCGAGGCCCTGGTGCTCGACGTCGTACCAGGCGCCTCCTATGCCGAGGATGGCTCGTCCCCGTGAGATGACGTCCAGCGTGGTGACGATCTTCGCGAGGATGCCGGGGTTCCGGTAGGTGACGCCCGTTACCAGCGTGCCGAGCTGCACTCGCTGGGTGCGGGCCGCCAGCGCGCCGAGCAGGGTGTAGGCCTCCAGCATCGGCTGGTCCGGCCCGCCCAGCGGCGGCAGCTGGAAGAAATGATCCATCACCCACACCGAGTGGAACCCCGCCTCCTCCGCGGCGGTCGCCAGACCGGCAACGTGCTCGAACAAGTCGGCCGGGTCAAATCCCGAGAAGTTAGGCAGCTGAACGCCAAATTTCGTCATGCGCACACCGTAGCGATTCCGGTCGGCGGCGGACCGCTATCTGTAAGGGCCGGGGTGCGTGCGCGGCGGCCAGACCCGTCTCGAACGGGTGGACTGGCTGAGCCAGCCGACACTGACCGGGCCGTCAGCTGACCCGTAGGTTTACGGCGTCAGATCCGCAAAGTAGGTCGTGATCAGATCTTGGCGCACGATCCTCCGACTCTCGGAAGGCAGGCAGCGGGCAGGCCAGCCAGGCCGCGAACATTTCGCATGCGGTATGACCGCGCGAGTCGATGGCTGACGACGATGCGATCGCCAGTGGTCACTGGCTTGGGAAGAATGGGGCGCATGGCCGGCGAGGTTGGGCGTGAGCCTCAGTACGACGTGTTCGCCGATGAATTCCTTGACCATGCCCGGGACGGTTTCTTCAACGCCTACTACGACAGGCCGGCGTGCCTGGCGCTGCTCGGCGATGTCCGCGGACGCCGGGTCCTTGACGCTGCGTGCGGCCCTGGCTTGTATGCCGCCGAGCTGACCCGCCGCGGGGCGCATGTGGTGGGGTTCGACCACAGCGCGCGGATGGTGGAACTGTGCCGGACCCGGGTCGGCCAGGGCGAGTTTCGGGTGCATGACCTCGGCGATCCGATCGGCTGGCTGCCTGATCGGTGCGTTGACCTGGCCCTGTGCGCACTGGCTATCGAGTATGTCGATGACCGCGTGGCTGCTCTGAGCGAACTGCGCCGGGTACTACGGCCCGATGGAGCGCTGGTGCTGTCGCGCCAGCATCCAACGGGCGACTGGCTGCGCCATGGTGGAAGCTACTTCGACGTCCGGATGATCACCGAGACCTGGAGCAAGGGCTGGCAGGTACGGTACTGGCTGGCCCCGTTGGAGAGGACGTGTGAGGAGATCTTCGCGGCCGGATTCGTGATCGAGCGGCTCGTGGAACCGCGCCCGGTGCCCGAGGCCGAGGCCATCGACCCCGCGAGGTATGAACGGCTTGCTCGCGAGCCCACGGGATTCATCGCGTTCCGGCTCAGGCCCCGGCCTTAAGCCCGCACCATGTCCCTTATGACGACGACCACAACCGCGAGTCCATGACCAGAACGCCCGCCCGCAGCGGCAGAACAGGACCTTCGCGTCCAGCGTTGGAAACGCATAACATACGGTCTGGCCGCCGGGCCCGCTCAGCCGCAGTCAGGCTCTCCAACCATGCGGGAGGGCTTTATAACGCACGCAAAGCCGCCGACCTGCTCGCCTCCCGCTGTCGGCCAGGGCGCTGTCATTGCGCGCTGAACAGGTCGTTCTGCGCCCAGAGGTCTGGGCCTTCGCGTTACGCCTCTGCGGCGGGCGGTGTGGGTTGGCGTCAGCGCGGTGCGGCTGAGCATGCCTGATGCCAAGTGAACGGTTGAGGCAGCTAGCAGGGTGGAAGAGGTCAGGTTGCGCATGATCCTGCGAACAGCGACAGCGTGACGTGGCGGACCTGGGCCTGGCCACCGACCGTCACGTCGAGCGGCACACAGCCGCGGAACGGCGGGCGGGTGAAGGCGAAGCCCTGGGCGTAGAAACCGCCCGCCTGGCGGCAGGCATGGTAAGTCGCGGAGGTCACGCCGCGTTCGGAGCCGTTCACGGACAAGTCGATGACCGCGTGGCCGCGGGCGCTGGCCCCGATTGTCACCGTGACCGTCGCGTCCGGCCGGACCACCACGCCGAACTTGTAGGACCTGCCGTGGCGCCCGAACGGCCCATAGCCATGCCCGGCCGGAGTCTCGGTCGCCAGGGCGAGGGCGCCTGCGAAGTACATCGGCCCGACGGCCAGGTCGCGCGGCCCGGCGGTGACCGGCGCCGGGGCTTCGGGCCAGGACTCCGAGGCGCACGGCAGCACCAGCGGGTTGCCGGGGCTTCCGGACGGGCCGGTGAGGCGCGGGCTGCTCGTGCGGGATTGCGGGGACGCTGCAGTTA
>JASIBJ010000550.1 GCA_030045215.1 Streptosporangiaceae bacterium
CCACCATTCCCGCTCGCCGGGGCCCCCGAGATGGCCGGCCGCGGTCTCGGCGAAGGCAAGGAGCGCGGCGGCATGCGCCTCGCGGGCCGCGGCTGCGTTGCCTGGGATGATTTCCAGTTTCCCGGCTGCGTACTGGCCGATGGTCTCCAGCAGCCGGTACCGCACCCCGCCGCCGGGCGCGGGGTCGGCCTGCACCAGGCTCTTATCGACCAGCGACCCGACCGCATCGACCACCTCGTCCCGGCCGACGGCCTCGCTGCTGCAGACCGCCTCGGCCAGCGGCAGGTCAAACCCGCCGGCGAACACCGACGCCCGGTCCAGCACCGCCCGGTCCCGCGGGTTGAGCGACTCATACGACCAGTCGATCGCCGCCCGCAGCGTCTGCTGCCGGGCCAGCGCGGTGCGGCTGCCGCCGGTCAGCAGGGCGAACCGGTCCCCCAGCCGGGCCTGGATGTCGGTGATCGACAGCGAGCGCAGCCGGGCCGCGGCCAGCTCGATCGCCAGCGGGATCCCATCCAGCCGCGCGCACACCCCGGCGACCGCGGCCGCGTTGCCGGCATCAACCGCGAACCCGGCCCGGTGCCCGCGGGCCCGGTCAGCGAACAGCCGCACGGCGTCGCAGGCCAGTATCGCGTCGATGCCGGCCGGGCCGGTCCCGGCCGGCGGCAGCGACAGCGGCGGGACCCGGTACACCTGCTCGCCGTCGAGCATGAGCGGCTCCCGGCTGGTGGCCAGCACGTGCAGCCGCGGGCAGTTCCGCAGCATCGCCTCAGCCAGCTTCGCGCACGCGTCGATCAGGTGCTCGCAGTTGTCCAGCACGACCAGCAGGTACTTATCGGCCACGGCGTCCAGCAGTGAGTCCAGGACTGGCAGGCCGGGCCGGATGCCCGCGCCGACCGCCGCGGCGACCGTTCCGGCCACCAGCTCCGGGTCAGACAGCGGGGACAGGTCGGCGAGCCAGACGCCGGAGCCGGAGCCGTCAAGCATGTCCGCGGCCGCCTGCAACGCCAGCCGGGTCTTGCCGCTGCCGCCCGGCCCGGTCAAGGTGACCAGCCGGGACCCACGGACCAGGTCCTTCACCTCCGCGAGCTCGCCTGCCCGGCCGATGAAGCTGCTCGCCTGCGCCGGCAGGTTGCTGGGCAGCGCCGGGCTGCCCAGCGACCGCAGCGGCGGGAACTGCGACCGCAGGCCGTCTGCCTCCAGCTGGAAGATGCGCTCCGGTCGGCCCAGATCGGCCAGCCGGTGCTCGCCCAGGTCCCGCAGCCGCGCGCCGGGCGGCAGCGCACCCGACAACCGGCCGGCCGCGCCCGCCGATACCAGCACCTGCCCGCCGTGAGCCACCGCGGCGATCCGGGCCACCCGGTCGGCGTCGTCCCGGCCCCCGGCAATTGCGCCGCGGCCCTCGTCGGCGGCGATCGCCATCCGCAGGCCGGCTACTGCGGCCGGATGACCGTCAGCGGCTAATCCCCGCTGCATGTCGAGCGCGGCCGCCCAACACCGGGCGGGCGCATCGAACACGGCCAGAACACCCTCACCTGGCGTGCCCTCCTCGCGTCCATCGTGCGCGGCCACGGCCGCCCGGACGATGCTCTCCTGCCGAGCCAGTGCAGCCGCCGACGAGCCGGGCCCAGGATCGATCGCGATGAACAGCAACGCCAGGGGAGCGGCTGCGGCCGACCGCGAAGCCGCGACCTCTGGTGCCGTGAGTTGCGGCTCCTGGTTCAGGATGCCCAGGTGGAGTTCCTGCAGCTGCGCGCTGGGGTCGATACCGAGCTCGTCAGCCAGCGTCGCCCGCGTTCTGCGGTAGACCGCGAGCGCATCTGCCTGCCGGCCGCTGCGGTACAAGGCGAGCATGAGCTCGCCTTGCAGCCGCTCCCGCAGCGGCTGCGCCGCTGCCGCCGATTCCAGCTCGGCGACTATCTCGCGGTGACGGCCGAGCGCTAGCTCGGCTTCCATTCTGCGTTCTACGGCGACGAGGTGCAGCTCCTCCAGGCGGGCGCTCTCGGCGAGGAATACATCCGCCGCGAGCCCTGCCAGCACCTCGCCCCGCCACAGCGCCAGCGCCTTCCGCAGGATGACCGCTGCCTGCTCGGGAAGAGCCGACTCCGATGCCCGCAGGCTGTCCTCGAACCGCTCTGAGTCCAGCTCGCCCTGGCGCGTCCGCAGCACGTAACCCGGATGCTCGGCGCTGAGCGTGCTCCGCCCGCCTGACGCGGTCTCCAGCTTGCGGCGCAGGTTGGACACGTGCATCTGGAGCGCGTTGACGCTGCGCGGCGGCTTATCCGCCCACAGTACGTCGATAAGCCGGTCGGTCGAGATCACGTGATTGGCCGATACCAGCAGCACGCCCAGCAGCGTGCGCTCCATCACCCCGGCCAGCGCAACCGGGCTGCCGTCATCTCCCAGGACCTCCAACGGTCCGAGGATCCGGTAGTCCATGCCCCCTCCGCGCCGCCATCGGGGAAGACGCGATCAACGGTACCAGTACCAGCGCTGCCAGAACTGGCTCGTGTCGCGCCGTCAACACGGCTGCACGCACGCTGACCTGGCTCTTTAGTGGCGCTTTAGCGCGACCACAGCACGCGGCCAGCCCCCGGGCCGACTCTAGCCACGAGCCCGCACACAGCAGCAGGGCCGGCCAGATCGAGCAGGAGGAATCCGATGAACAGCTCAGCCACCAGCCAGCACCACAACCCCCGCACCACAGCTACCGCACGCACCCGGCCCGCCCGCCGCGCCGCGCTCACCGTCACCGTCACCGCCTGCGCGGCGGCAGCAACCCTGGCGCTCGCCATGCCTGCCACCGCGATCACATCCGCCAGCCACATCGAGAAGCCGCCGCCCGCTGTCACTACAGCCAGCCACGTCGAAAAGCCGTCCCCCATCACCACAGACGCCCACATCGAAAGGCCGCCGGCCCCGCAGATCCAGGCCGATCCTTGCTGATCAGCCCGGATGGCGCCATGTGCGCCGGCTTCGCTCCGCCAGCCTGACCCCGCGGCATCACTGCCGCGGGGTCAGCGCTTGCCCGGTGGCTTCGGCGGAACCCACCCGGCTGACGGCCGGCCGGCATTCTCCACAGCCAAGGCTGCTCGGCGTGTGATCGTCCAGACCTTGCCGGCATCCGCACATACCGCGATGGTTTGATTGACTCTCGTCAGCCTCGCCGTCTTCGACCGGGCTCGATCGCGAGCGTTGGCTGTGTACGGCGCTCGGTGGCCCGAAGACTCCAAATTCCCAAGTAGCGCGCACCCA
>JASIBJ010000551.1 GCA_030045215.1 Streptosporangiaceae bacterium
CTCGCGGACTGGACGCTCGCCAGGCTGTCCCGCGCGGCGGCGGCGACTCGCTCGGCGGTTATCCCGAATTCGTCGTACAGCACCTTGTAATCGGCCGAAGCGCCGAAGTGTTCCAGGCTGACGATCCCGCCCGCGTCGCCGACGAAAGCGCGCCAGCCGAGCCCGATGCCGGCCTCGACGCTCACCCGGGCGCGGACCGCGGCCGGCAGCACCTGCTCCCGGTACGCATCGTCCTGCTCGGCGAACCACTCAACGCAGGGCATCGAGACCACCCTGGTCGGAATGTCGTCAGCCTGCAACTGATCGCGCGCCGCCAACGCCAGCTGGACTTCGCTGCCGGTGGCGATGAGAATGACCCGCGCAGGCCCGCCGGCCGCCTCGGCCAGTACGTAGCCGCCGCGCGCGGTGCCTTCCGCGCTGCCAAGCCCGCCGCCGGCCGACCGGTCGAAGACGGGGATGTTCTGCCTGGTCAGGCATAGCGCCGCGGGCTGGTGGAGCCGCTGGAGGATCGTCCGCCAGGCGACCGTCGTCTCGTTGGCGTCGCCGGGGCGCACCACGTCCAGGCCGGGGATCGCCCGCAGCGCCCACAGGTGCTCGACCGGCTGGTGGGTCGGACCGTCCTCACCGAGCCCGATCGAGTCGTGCGTCCAGACGTAGGTCACCGGCAGCCGCATCAGGGCCGCGAGCCGTACCGACCCGCGCATGTAGTCGCTGAAAACCAGGAACGTTCCGCCGTACGGACGGGTCAGCCCGTGCAGTGCGATGCCGTTGCAGATGCCGCCCATCCCGTGTTCGCGGATGCCGAAGTGCAGCGTGCGGCCGTAGGGGTTGCCGGGGTACATGTGCGTCTGGTGTATCTCGGGGATGAACGACGGCTCGCCGTCCATCGTCGTGTCGTTGCTGCCCGCCAGGTCAGCCGAGCCACCCCACAGTTCGGGCAGCACCGGCGCGAGTGCCTTCAGCACCTGGCCCGAGGCCTTCCGGGTGGCGACGCCCTTGGCGTCCGGCGGGAACTCCGGCAGCACGCTGGTCCATCCGTCCGGCAGCTCGCATGCGGCAAGGCGATCTAGAAGCGCCCGGCGCTCGGGCTGGGCCGCGGCCCACGCGGCGAAGAGATCGTCCCAGGCCGCGTGCGCCTGCTTGCCGCGGTCGGCCACCTGCCGCGCGTGCGCCACCGCATCATCCTCGGCCGGGAAGGAGACCGCCGGGTCGAAGCCCAGGATCTGCTTGGTCTTGGCGACCTCGTCGGCACCGAGAGCCGAACCATGGGCAGCGCCGGTGTTCTGCTTGTCCGGGGCCGGCCAGGCGATGATCGTCCTCAGCGCGATCAGCGAGGGCTGTGTCGTGTTGGCCCTGGCCGTGAGCAGCGCGTCGTAGAGCGCCTGCACGTCCTCGTGATAGCCCTCCGCCTGGACCCAGCTGAGTCGCTGCACGTGCCAGCCGTACGCCTCATACCGTGCGGCGACGTCTTCCGACTTGGCGATGTTGGTGTCGTCTTCGATGGAGATCCGGTTGTCGTCGTACAACACGATCAAGTTGCCGAGTTGCTGGTGCGCGGCGATCGAGCAGACTTCGTGGCTGATGCCCTCTTCGATGTCGCCGTCGGACATGAACACGTAGATGTAATGGTCGAGCGGACTCTGGCCTGCGGGCGCGTCAGGGTCGAGCAGGCCTCGTTCCCTTCGTGCTGCCATCGCCATGCCGACAGCGTTCGAAATGCCCTGCCCGAGCGGGCCTGTGGTTGTTTCTACGCCCGTCGTCAGCAGATGCTCGGGGTGACCGGGGGTGATGCTGCCCCACGTGCGGTAGGCGCGGATGTCTTCCAGCGTCATGCCGTATCCCGACAGGTACAGCTGGATGTACAGGGTCAGGCTCGAGTGACCGCACGACAGGACGAAGCGGTCGCGGCCGAGCCAGTCCGGATCGGCGGGATCATGCCGCATGACCCGCTGGAACAGCACGTAGGCGGCCGGAGCCAGGCTCATGGCAGTGCCCGGGTGGCCCGACCCGGCCTGCTGGACGGCGTCCATCGCCAGCACGCGGATCAGGTCTACCGCACGCGCGTCCGTCTTCGACCACTCAAGCGTTGGCTGCAACTCGCCGCTCACCGCTGCCCCTTCCGCAGACGCCGTTACGGCACGACCCTATCCCCGGCACACCTCGCCCTACCCTGCCCCATGCGGGTTAACAAACGGCGAAGCTGCTGCCGGCGTCGGGCTTAACTGGCGCGGGGCACGAGATGGAAGGCCAGCCCAGTGCGGTCAGGCCGGCGGTGCCTTCCGGCGTTACCTGCGTGGTGCTTCGGGGACTGAACGAAGAAAGTCCAGTATGGCAGCATTGACGGCGTCTGGGTGGCTCAGGTTGGACGCGTGTGCCCCGCCTTCGACTTCCACTAGCGTGACCGGCCCCGCTAGCCCGGCCCGCACGGCCTCCGCGCGCGCCATCGGGATTGCCGCGTCGGCGGTGCCGTGCACGATCAGCGTGGGGCAGGTGATCTCGCCCAGCCGGCCGGTGATGTCGTCGCGGTCCAGCAGGCAGCGGAACGCGATCCGCAGCCCGTCGGCGTCCCAGGCGGCCCACTTGGCAAACCATGGCGCGTAGTCCACGCGACCGTCCGGCGGCCCGAGGATGATGCTGGCCACGACGTCCTGCACCGGAGCCGGCCCCTGCTCCATCCAGATCTGCTCCATCTGCTCGTAAGCGGGCACCATCTCAGGGTTCTCCAGCCCAGCCTGGCTGTCGATGAGGATCAGCGCGCGAACCCGCTCGGGGGCGAGCAGCGCGGCGCGGAGGCTGAGGAACCCGCCCTGCGACATGCCGCCGAGGACGGCCTGCCCGATGCCCAGGTGGTCGAGCAGCTCGAGCACGTCCGCGGCCGAGTCCCAGTAGGTGAACGGTGCCGTTGCCCTGGTGGCGCCGAATCCCCGCTCATCCCAGGTGATGACCCGGTACTCCGGCGTCAGCGCGGCAACCTGGGGATCGAACATCGAGCCGTCCATCAGGTAGCCGTGGCTGAGCACGACGGCGGGACCGTCGCCGCCGCTGTCGCTGTAGGACAGGCTGACGCCATTCACCGATGCAGTGGCCATGGCTGACAAAGCTATCGCGGCGCCGTTATTGCGGATAGAGGCGTCGGCGCCAGGCCGCGTCGGCTATACGACGGCCTGCAGGCGCTGGCGGAACCAGTCCAGGATCAGCTTGGCCCTGGCCACGCGATGCCCCGGCGCCCCGCCCCGGCTCAGCTCGTGATTCTCGCCGGGGAAGCGGACCATCACCGGGTCGCGGCCGAGCATCCGCAGGGCCACGAACAGTTCCTCGGCCTGGTTGATCGGGCAGCGCAGGTCGTCCTCGGAGTGAATGATCAGCACCGGGGTGGTCATGTCGCGGACATAGGTCACCGGTGAGTGCCGGATGTAGGGGGCCGGATCGGTGAGGTAATCGCGGCCTGCCCAGGACTTAAAGAAGCCCGAGATATCGGAGCTGTGTTCCATCGTCAGCAGGTTGTTGCAGGCGCGTTCGGAGCAGGCGGCCTTGAACCGGTCCGTGTGACCGATGACCCAGGAGGTCATGAAGCCGCCGTAAGACCCGCCGAGGATGCCAAGGCGGTCTTGGTCGATCCAGTCGAACTGCTGGCAGGCCGTGTCGACGCAGGCCATCACGTCTTCGTAGTCGACGGTGCCCCACCCGCTGCCCGGATCGTTCTCGGCTTCAGGGAAGCGGATGGCCCGGCCCCATTGCTCGCTGTAGCCAGAACTGCCGCGCGGGTTGCAGTACAGCACCCCGAAGCCCGCGGACGACTGCAGCTGGAACTCATCGAAGAAACGGTTCCCGTACTGCGTGAACGGCCCGCCATGGACGTTCAGCAGTGTCGGATACCGCACGCCGGGCACCGCGCCGAGCGGGGCGATCGCCCAGCACTCCACCTGTGAGCCGTCGGCCGACGTGGCGACGAACCGCTGCGGCGCGGCGACAGTGATGCTGTCCGCGAACGGCTGGGCCAGGCTGGTGAGCGTCCGCTCGGCTCCCGCGTTGCCCCCCAGTGTCAGCGGCATCGTGACCAGTTCTCCCTGGCGGGTCGCGGTGGCGGACACGAACGCGAGGGTCCCGCCCGACCAGTGCCAGTCCGAGATCCAGCGGTCGCCGCCCGCGATGATCTGCGGAGCCTGGGTCCCGTCGGCCGGTACCCGGTACAGGTGGACGTTGCCGCCGTCCTCGGCGACAAAGACCAGCTGGTCGCCGACCCAGGTGGGACCGATCCCGCCGCCGAGCGAGGCGCAGTTGCGGTCTAGCCCATGCGTCAGCACGTGCCGGTTTCCGGTGGCCAGGTCGAGCACGCCGACCTGCCGGTGCCGCGGGGTCTCCATTGGCGTGGGGCTGACGTAATAGGCCAGCCGCCCGCCATCCGCGGACCAGGTCGGGTGCGAATACTCCGCGTCGGTTTGCGTGAGCCGTTCAGGTTCGGACCGGCCATCGGCATCGACAACCCAGAGGTCGACCGCCCAGTCGAGGTCCCAGTTGTCGTGTCGCGCGGCCGCGAACGCGATCCGGTTGCCGTCAGGCGACCAGGCCAGCCCGTCGGCCTGGTAGGGACCAGGCGTGACCGGCTTCGGTGCCGCGGAGCCGTCGGCCGGGACGACGAAGATCCTCGTCGGGCGGTCGATCGTCCAGCCGGCCCCGTTCAGCCGATACCGCAGGTGGGTGATCCGGCGCGGCGGCATGTCCTTGGCCTCGCGCTTCTCGCCCTGCTGGCCGTACTGCTCGGCGTCCGCGTCGCGCATTGCGAAGGCGAGCATGCTGCCATCAGGGGCCCAGGCCAGCTCGCTGACCTGCCCGTCGAGCGTGCACACGACCACGCGCTCGCCGCCCGTGGCGACTGGCAGAATGCAGATCTCGGACCGGCCCTCGCCCGGAGGCGCCGACGCGAAGGCCAGGCGGCGCCCGTCGGGTGACCAGCGCGGCAGGAACTCGGCCCCCTGGCCGGTGAAGGGGTACGGCTGGCCGTTGCCCTCGCCGGTGCCGGCCATCCAGATCTGGCGGCGGTACGTGTTCGTCTTCTTGTCTGGATCGCTGACCGTAAAGGCGACGGCGGCTCCGGTGGGTGACACCTGCAGATCGGAGATCTGCCTGAGCCTCCAGATGTCTTCTGGCGTCATGGGAGCGGGCGCGGTCGTCGTCTCGGTCACTTCTCACCTTTCCGGCTCGTTAGCGCGGCTTAGCAATCTATAAGTCATATGTCATCACAAACACCGCGCCGGGCGGGAACCGGGCGCCAGGAGACGTGCGGGAGCCGGGCGCTGCGAGGCGAGCGGGCCGGGCGCCAGGAGATGAGCGGGAGCCGGGCGCTGCGAGGCGA
>JASIBJ010000552.1 GCA_030045215.1 Streptosporangiaceae bacterium
GCGCCGGGTAGATTAGCGGGCGAAATGTCGGCAGGTCAGTCACGACCTCGTTCCCGCACTAATCTTTGTCCAATAGGGCGGCAGAAACATATGCAGGAGCTCAACACCATTGCCGACGTCGTGACCGCGTCCGACGCCGACCCTCAGTGCACCTGGACGGCGCAGGGCCTGCATGTCGGCGGGCGCGCGTGGGAGCACGAGGGGGCAGTGGCGGTCGCCTGCCCGCAGTTGTACGGCCGGGACCGGATCGTCGTGCGCGGCGCGGCGGCGGTCGCCGTTCGGCTTGTCCGCGAGGCGATCGACGCACTCGGCCCGAGCTTTGTGTTAATCGGCGATCCGCCCTTGATGGGAGGGCTGCTGGCGCGGATGCGGTGGCTTGAACCGGGCTGCCACTTCGGCTGGATGGACAGCACGAAGCGGCCACGGCACCAGCGCGTGCACTCTGTCCGCTGGCTGGCCAGGAAGGAATGGCAGGCCGCCAGCGACGTGCTGGACGCCATCAGCGAGGAGGAGGATGTGGCGGCGGCACCGCCTGACTACGTGCGCCCGTGGCTGCCTGGCATCCGGCGGTGGGCTGGCATCACCGATGCGCAAGGCCGCCTCACCTGCACCGCGGCTGACGCCTGGAGCGTGCCGGGACTCGGCTTCATGGCCGGGCTGGCCGTGCTGCCGCGGGCGCGAGGATACGGCCAGGGCCGGGACATGACCACGTTCGTGCTCGAGGCGTTGCTGGCCGCCCACGGTCGCGCCGCGCTGATGACAGCGGACTGCGATTCGGAGGCGGGCAGGATACTCGCCAGGCTCGGCATGTCGGGCCGACAGCAGCAGATACTTCGGGTCAAGTCGGCGGAGTCGGTCGCCTGCTAGCGAGACGACCGAGGCGGTGGCGCGCAGACCCGCGACGCCTTACGCTGTTACCAGCAAGTAACTTTGTCTCGTCCGGCCACGCCGCCGTCGGCCGATCGGCCGCGTGCCCAGCCGCAAGGAGCGACATGAGCAGTCCCGATCTGACCGCCGGGTTCTCGCTCGAGCCGTCCGCCGACGTGCTGGAGATGCGCGACTGGGTGCATGAGTTCGCCAGGGACGTCATCCGGCCGGCCGCGGGTGAGTGGGATGAGCGCGAGGAGACGCCGTGGCCCATCATCGAGCAGGCGGCAAAGATCGGGCTGTACTCGCTTGACTTCTTCGCCACCCAGTGGATGGACCCGGCGGGCCTGGGCATGGTCGTGGCGTTCGAAGAACTGTTCTGGGGTGACGCCGGAATCGGGCTGGCGCTGGCCGGGACCGGACTGGCCGCCGTGGCGGTGGCGAGCAACGGCACGCCGGAGCAGATGGGCGAGTGGCTGCCGCAGATGTTCGGCGGCCCCGGAGACGTAAAGCTGGGCGCGTTCTGCTCCTCAGAGCCCGACGCCGGCAGCGACGTCGCTGCCATCCGCACCAGCGCGGTCTACGACCAGGCCAAGGACGAGTGGGTCCTGAACGGCGTCAAGACCTGGGCCACCAACGGCGGCATCGCCGACGTGCACGTGATCGTCGCGTCCGTGGACCCGAAGCTGGGCAGCCGCGGGCAGGCGAGCTTCATCGTTCCGCCCGGCACCCCCGGCCTGTCGCAGGGCCAGAAGTTCCGCAAGCACGGCATCCGCGCCTCGCACACGGCTGAGGTGATCCTCGACAACGTGCGGGTCCCCGGCCGGTGCCTGGTCGGCGGCAAGGAGCGGCTGGACGCGCGGCTGGCCAGGGTCGCCGAGGGCCGCAGCGGCGGTGAGCAGTCGGCGATGCGGACGTTCGAGAAATCACGTCCGTCGGTAGCCGCGATGGCGGTCGGGATCGCGCGGGCGGCCGCCGAGTACGCGACCGAGTACTCGACCCAGCGGCAGCAGTTCGGCCACCCCATCGGGCAGAACCAGGCGATCGGGTTCATGCTCGCCGACATGCACGCGTCGGTGGACGCGGCCAGGCTGCTGACATGGCGGGCCGCCTGGATGGCCCGCCGGGGGATGACGTTCGCGCGGGCCGAGGGTTCGATGTCCAAGCTGATCGCGGGGGAGACCGCGGTGCGCGTCACCGAGCAGGCGATTCAGATCCTCGGCGGGAACGGCTACACCCGCGACTACCCGGTCGAGCGCTGGCACAGGGACGCGAAGATCTTCACGATTTTCGAGGGCACGTCGGAGATCCAGCGCATGATCATCGGAAGGGCCGTCACCGGGCTTGACGTGCGGTAATAACCGCAGGTCATGGCGCTGGTGCGGATCTTAAACGGCCGGTGAACTCGGGTTTCTGGCGATTGGCCGTTTGCCCGTTATTCCTGGTTGGTTCCCGCCAGTTCCCGATAGCGTGCTGAGTTGGTGCTGACCCCCTAGCCGTTAGGGCAGCGCGACGACCGGCCGAGAGACGTAGAAGGCGCTTCGGTCCGCATCCGCGAGCCAAACATCCGTGACGCCAGCGGCATCCTGCGTCACCGACAGCCTAGGGCCTAAGCGAGGGACGCTGCGGAGCTGAGCGTCTCCTCGAGCCAGTCGAACATGCGCTGTGCGGAGAGCATTGGAGAGCCGATCTGGCAATGGTCCTCAGCGCCTTCCTCGGCGGTAAACAACTGGAAGGTCTTGTCGCAAGTAAGTGCATCGAATAGCTGCCTTGCCTGCCCCGGATACCACAGGTCGCCCTCGGAGTCGATCACGAGCACCGGGCAGGTGATCTTCTCGGCGATCCCCTCCAGCGTGTAGTCGAGGGCCTTGAGAAAGTAGTCGGCCGGCGAAGAGGCCCCGAAGGTAAATATCCCGTTC
>JASIBJ010000553.1 GCA_030045215.1 Streptosporangiaceae bacterium
TGGCGGCCGACGCCGAGGCCGGCTTGTTTGAGCGCAATCCGCACGCTTCTGGCCGGTATTCCGGCCGACTGCTTGGACGGGCGCTGTGTCAGGGTGCCGCCTTGCACACGTGAACCTGCAGAACGGCGTGAAAGACTTCGATGTCTGGTCCTTCTACGCGCAAGATGATGACTGGCCGTTCCCGCCGCGCTGGCGGGGGACGAGGGACTTCGGGGTCTCGAAGTTCGGCCGATGCCCCGGCGATCCCCCTGATTACCTGGGCAGGCGCGTCGATCTCATCGGCCGTTCGCTTCCCGTACCGCCCGGCGCAGATCCCGCCACTGCGGTCCGCAAGTACCTCGCTGCGCGCCGGACGACATCAGCCCGAGAACTCGCGAAGAAAGCTGTGGTCCTCATCGATCCGCGCGGACGCGCCGGCGAAGTCATTTGGCCTGTCGATGTCCAGCACCTCGAGTAACACGCTCATCTGCCGCGATGAGGCACAAGTTGACGTACGCGGGTCTGCCGTTGTCGTCTGACGGCAGGTACTTACGCATCGGTCCCGCGCTGCGCGGGGCGCCGTCCTGCTTCCCAGTCCGCCAGCGTGAGGCCTGCGCGGCGCAGGTATTCCAGCTGACGGTGCCGGTCCATGAGCTGCTCGACATCCTCGGCCGGGAGGTCCACGATGTGTCCGACGTCCGCATGTCCGACCCTCAGAACATCCGCGATCGTGCACAGCGGTTCGCCCAGCGTGGCTTTGGCGTCCTCGGCCGCCTCCCGGCCATCCTCCATGACATCCCGCGCCGCCCAGTACCGCTCCAGTGCCTGCGTGACTCCTTCGGGCCAGTCGTAGTCAAAGACGAAGGTGAAGCCCTCCCCCTGGCCGTGGTCGCGGAGCTCGCTGTTGCCAATGGCCCGATCGGGCAGGCAGTCGTCGTCATGATGGTGGCCGAACGCCTGGGTGAACGCTTCCCTGTACTCGTCGTATCTGTCCCGGTCGGTAAAGCCGTGGCACTCGCCCATCTGATGCCACTCAATCCAGTCCGTCGCCTCGGCGGCCAGCCGGGCGTAGGACAGACTGGTCAGAATGTGCCCGGAGGCCGGGAGGTCACCGCCGGTTATGGTCACCGTCCAGGACGGAAACTCACGGGTCACAGCGCCGTGGTAGTGGAGGATCCCAGGTCCGCTGATCCAGTGGCAATTCTCGGCCATGCGCGCCGTCCCTCCCGTCCACCCCGCACGACATTACGCCGCGGTGTCTCATCTGACGACCGGCATCGGAGACAAGATCGCCACCAGCATTGACCCGAAAACTAACTGCCGGTAGCTGACGCCGCGACGAAGATCATCAGCACCTTCGGAACGCACATTCTCCACGTAGGCAATGGGGACATACGAGCCGCTCCGCGACCATCTCGCCGCGTGCTCGGCCGAGTTCCTCCGAGCCGACGGGTCCGCCCTGACCCGCGCTCAGATAGGCCGTCCGGTCAGCCGATGGAAGCCATGTGCTGGGGGCGCGAGTCTGTCCAGATCGCGCAGTTGAGGTATCGATGCGCTGCAGCAGGAGGCTGTCCGCGGGAACTCGTCTGGGGCAGAAGTGGGGCAGGGCACAGTGCCTATAGTGGTCGTCAACCGGCGCGAGAATACCCACTCCTCCGCCAGGAATCCCTGCTAGATAGCTGCCTAGCGTGTCGCCCTGCATCCGGCAGCATTGTTGTGGTCCTGGATGTCGTGGGTTCGAATCCCATCGCTCACCCCGAAGATATGCGCTGACCAGCGGTAATACCGCTCGGCCGTTGATTTCTCCTCGGTGCGGGCCCTGATGGGGCGGGGAGCCCGGCTGGGTGGCGGCCTCTGGATGGCCTGCCGCTCCGGTACGGCGCCGTGCTGGGATTGCCGTTCGGAGCCGGGGGTATTTTCTTCTTCCTGAACGCGATCTTCGCGGGGATTTACCTGTGAAGGCTGGCGGCGGCTGCCGGGCTGGGCGTACTGGTGGTCCGGGATGCCGATCGCGGTCGGCGGGATCCTCAGCGTGATGTCGGTGATCGTGGTGAATTCGTGGATGAACCAGCCGGTCCTCGCCGCTGTCGGCCTGCGCCGGCCACGGCCTGCGCTCGGCCCGCGCACGGCCCGGCGCCGCCGCCTGCCTGCCGCCCTCATCATCGGCCTCTAGCGGCGCGTTGCGCGACCACCTGTCAACCGAATGGAGACTCATGATGAGCACCATCACGACCGGGACACCGGCCGCTGAGCCGGGTGCCGGGCTGACCGACGGATTTCACCTGATGGTCGACGCCTTGAAGCTCAACGGCGTGCAGACCATGTACGGCGTGGTCGGGATCCCGGTCACGGACCTGGCGCGGATCGCGCAGGCCTCCGGGATGCGCTACATCGGGTTCCGGCGCGAGGACAGCGCCGGCAACGCCGCGGCCGCCGCCGGGTTCCTGACCAAGCGGCCGGGCATCTGCCTGACGGTCTCGGCGCCGGGCTTCCTCAACGGGCTGCCGTCGCTGGCCGCGGCGACCACCAACTGCTTCCCGATGATCCAGATCTCCGGGTCCAGCCAGCGCCACCTGGTCGACCTGCA
>JASIBJ010000554.1 GCA_030045215.1 Streptosporangiaceae bacterium
TTCCTGGTCGTTGCCGTCCTGGTCGCCCTGGTGCACAAGCCGTCCAAGGCCGAGCAGGCCACTGACCTACGCGGCTTCCTCAGCTACGTGACCAGCGACATTGAGTCCTGCGCCGGCGGGGTCGGCGAGTCGCTGGAGGCGCTGCACGAGGTACAGGCGGGGCAGAACTCCGCAGCAGACGTCAGCGACGGCATCAGCGTCGCCCAGCAAGGCGCGCAGAACTGCGGACCCGCCACCAACGAGTCGATCGACGACCTGGAGAACTACCAGGTAGAGCAGTCGCTGGACAGCTACAACCTGGCCGGCGTGGTGACCGGCCTCATCAACTGGGCCGCCCCCGACGCCCAGCGCGTCCAGACCGACGTCGCGAACGTGCTGTCGGCTAGGACCGCGGTGGCGCGTAGCCAGGCGGAGGCCCGGCTCAATGCCGACTTGGTCGCCCTCAACAAGCAGAGATCACAGATCGACACCGTGATCAATGCGGCACGCAAGGCGCTGGGAGTGACCCAGCCTGGGCCCGCACTGCCGGGCTGACGCATCCGCGCCAGGATTGCTAGGAGATCTTAAGCACGATGTCGGGGATGAACTCCGGTCTCAGCGACACCAACTCAGTGCTGATCGCGGCCTTCCGCTCCGCCCTGCTGCACCAGGGAATCGTCGTGCTCGCCGTTCTCGCCCTCCTCGCGCTGGCCTGGATCGGCGTCCGGGAGTGGATCCCGGCCGCGAAGGCCGCGGTGGGCGGCCGGGCAGCAGCGCCTCCGGAGGCGCCCGGCCGGCGGCTGCTCCGCATCGGCTTCGGCCTGGTATGGATCCTCGATGGCATCCTGCAGGCGCAGCCCGCGATGGCGGAAGGGATGCCGTCCCAGGTCATGCAGCCCGCCGCCGTCGGCTCGCCCGGCTGGGTGCAGCACCTGGTCAACTGGGCTGGCACCGGCTGGTCCTATCACCCGATCCAGGCCGGCGCGGCCGCCGTCTGGATCCAGCTGGGAATCGGCGCGTGGCTGATAGCGGCGCCGGCTGGCCGGCCTGCCCGGCTGGCTGGCCTGGCCAGTACGGCGTGGGGCCTCGTCGTCTGGGTTTTCGGCGAGGCGCTCGGCGGTATCTTCGCGCCCGGCCTCAGCTTCCTGTTCGGCGCTCCAGGGGCGGTCCTGTTCTACTGCGTGGCCGGCCTGCTCATCGCGATGCCGGACCGGAGCTGGCAGTCGCCGCGCCTCGGTCGGCAGATGCTGGCCGGGCTCGGGGCGTTCTTCCTGGCGATGGCGGTACTGCAGGCATGGCCGGGCAATGGATTCTGGACGGGCAGCTCGCACGGCCGGCTGGGCACGCTGGCCAGCATGGTTCAGTCGATGGCCGCGACGCCGCAGCCCCGCTTCCTGGCCGGGTGGCTGACTGCGTTCCAGTCGTTCGCCACAGCCAACGGCTTCGCGGTCAACCTGTTCGTGGTCATCGTGCTGGCCCTGATCGGCGCCGGATTGCTTACCGGGCGGCCGCGGCTGATCCGCCCGGCGCTCGCGCTGATGGCGGTCGTCTGCCTCGCCACCTGGCTGCTGGTCCAGGACCTCGGGTTCCTCGGCGGAGTGGGCACCGACCCGAACAGCATGATCCCGATCCTGCTGCTCGCCGCGGCCGGCTACGTGGCGCTGGAGCAGCCGGCGGTGGCACCGGCCGCTGAACCGGTCCAGTCCCTGGCTGCGGCCGACGCGGCCCCGGCCTTCGAGGCGGCTCGGCTCAGCCGCGCACGCACCACCCTCGCTGGCGCGGCCCGCGCCTTCGGGGCGGTCAGGGTCCGGGCGGTCGTGGCCATCTGGGCAGCCGTCGTCGTAGTCATCGGCGCCGGCCCGATGATGATGGCGCAGGCCAGTTCGACCGCCGACCCGATCATCGCGCAGGCGATCGACGGGAACGCGGCCCCGCTGAACTACGTCGCCCCGGGGTTCACACTGACCGATCAGAACGGCCACCAGGTCAGCCTGGCCAGCCTCCACGGCAAGACAGTGCTGCTGACCTTCCTTGACCCGGTGTGCACCTCGGACTGCCCGGTGATAGCCCAGGAGTTCCGCCAGGCTGACCACCTGCTCGGTGCCACCTCGGCGCATGTGGAACTCGTCGCGATCGTGGCGAACCCGATCTACCGCAGCGTCGCCTACACCAGGGCGTTCGACAGCCAGGAGGGACTGGCGGGCCTGCCGAACTGGCTGTACCTCACCGGATCACTCCCCCAGCTGCAGCAGGTCTGGAGTAACTACGCGATCGCCGCGCAGATCCTGCCCGCCGGCGGAATGATCGCGCACAGCGATGTCGCGTACGTGATCGACGCCAACGGGCACACCAGGACAGAGCTGGACTTCGACCCGGGGCCGGGCACGTCAAGCTCGGTGTCCTCGTTCGCGGTGGAGCTCAGCGACGCCGCGCAGAGCGTGATGCGATCGGCATGAGGATGAACCGCACAACAGTCAAGGCCACCGCTGCGAGCCGGATCGTCGGCGCCGCCGCGCTCATCGCCGGCGCCATGCTCGCGGCCGGATGTGGCGGCACGACCGCGAGCCCTGGCGGTGGCGCCGCGCCGACCGTCAGCGTCCCGCTCGCCACCTCCGAGGGCGGAACCGGCCTCCCCAGCTGGGCGGTCGTCGAGATGGGCGGCTCGAGCGCGACGTACAACAACTTCTGGGAGCTGTTCGTGCGCCCGGCCGGGTCGGCGCAGTGGAAGCTCGCCACTCCGCTCGGCGTGGCCAGCAACGGCGGACTGGCCATCGCCAGCACTGGCCCCGGGCTGGTGGCGGGATTTCAGCCGAGCCAGGACCTGACGTTCTCGCCGCTGGCGACCGCCCCGAGTTCGGCCGCGGCCTGGTCCCAAGCCAACGCCCCGGTATCTCCGGGTCTGGCCAGCGTGCCTGACGCGCTGGCCGCCGGCCCCGCCGGCCAGGTTCTCGCGCTCACCCACACGGGCGAGGTGCTCCTCGGCGCCCACGAGGGCACCGCCTGGACGCGGCTGGCCACGCTGCGGTCGATCGCCAGCAGCGCCGCCGGGCGGTCCTGCGGGCTGACCGCGCTCACCGCGGTCGGCTTTACCCCGTCCGGTGCCCCGCTGGCCGGGGGCGCGTGCGCGCGCCCGGGATCATCCGGCATCTTCCTGCTCCAGCAGGGCCCGCCCGCGGCGGTCGGGCTGCCACTGTCGGGCGGCCCGGTCACCGTGCTGGGACTCGCCCGTGAGGCCGCGGGCCGCACGATGGCCCTGCTCGAGCACGGGAGCGGCCGCGCCGCCACGATCGTGGCCGCCTGGCTCGCGACGACCGCGCCCGCCTTCGGGACAGTGTCGGCGGCGGCGCCGACTGGCGGCGGAGCGCCCCGTTCGCTGGCAATGTGGTCGAACGGAAGTGCCGGGCTCGTGCTGGGCGACGGCCGCGCGGAGGCCATTGCCGGGCCGGGAGCGAGCTGGCGCGTCCTGCCGACGCTGCCGGGGAAGGCCGCGACGCTCGCGCTTGGCCCGGCCGGCCAGCTGGAGGCCCTCGTCGCCCAGGGCGACAGCCTGAGCGTCTGGCAGCTGCCGGCCGCCGGAACCGCGTGGGGCCAGGTGCAGCACATCAACGTCAACGTCCCTTACGGGTCGTCCGACTGAGCGGAGCGCCATGCACTACCTAACCCAGCACTGGTCCTTCGACCCGTTCCTGATCGTCGTCATCGTGCTAGTGATCTGGCACGAGATCGGTCTGGCCAAGCTGGCCCGGTCCAGGCCGGAGCGGACCAGGCAGATGCGGCTGCGGTCCCTGCGGTTTTACGCCGGGCTCGGCGTCCTGCTGCTGGCCGTGGAGTCGCCGATCCAGTACTGGTCCTACGACTACTTCTTCGTGCACATGATCCAGCACCTGCTGCTGATGTTCGCGGCGCCGATCCTGGTCGTGGCGGGCGCACCGTGGCAGCCGCTGCTGGACGCGCTGCCGGGACACGCCGGGCGGGGCGAGGCGGCGGCAGACGTCCTGGCCGCCCTGACCCGACCGCTGCGCGCGATAGTCGGCTGGCTCCTGCGGCCTTGGGTCAGCATCGTGACCTTCAACCTGGTGATGCTGTTCTGGCACGTCCCGGCCATACTTGACCTGGCCGAGCGCAATCGGACGGCCAACATCTGGCTGATGCACTCCAGCTTCTTCCTGGCCGGAGTCTTGTTCTGGCTCCAGTTCATCGGGTCGCCGCCGTTCCGGCGCCAGATGAAGCTGACGTCACAGGCCATCGCGCTCGTCGGGACCAACGTCAGCATGTGGCTGCTGGCCATGGCGCTGGGCATCCTGACCAGCGGCTCCTGGTATTCGGTCTATAACCACATCCCCGGCGTCGCGCTGCCGCCGTTCGCCGACCAGCAGATAGGCGCCGGCATCCTGTGGATATGCGGTGACTTCTGGGCGGTCCCGACCCTCATCTACGTCATGCGGCGGCTCATCGCCGAGGACGGCGGCGTCGGCGCGGCGGTCGACAAGATCCTCGGCCGGGGCTCGAGCCGGTATCAGTGGGCGAGCCGCCCGGTACCCCCAGCACAACCGGCGAAAGCGGCAAATCACGCGCCTGGGTCGACCGATAGCCCGGCATAGCCGGCTGCAACCCTCGTCGGGGAATGCTGTCGATATCGGCGGGGCCCATTCGTGTAGAGGGTGAAAGGCTGACCGCCGGTTGGCCGCAGCCGCTACCGAGGAGCACTCCGATGCAGCACTACCTCATCAGCATCTACCAGCCCGACACCGATCCGCCGCCGCCCGAGATCCTGGAGCCGATCATGACTCGGGTCGGAGAGTGGCGGGAGCGGCTGAAGGCGGCAGGCGGGTGGGTATTCACGGCCGGGCTGCTGCCGCCGAGCACCGCCACGGTCGTGCGTGTCACCGGCGGCGAGGAGTTCGTCATCGACGGGCCGTTCGCCGAGGGCAAGGAGCACCTCGGCGGCTTCACCGTGATCATCGCCGCCGATCTTGATGCCGCCCTCGACTGGGCCAGGCAGCTCGCCGAGATAACGACCCTTCCGATCGAGGTGCGGCCCATCGCGCAGGCTGACGGATCCGGCTGAGCGACACGCCGTGCCCGGTGCCCCCGGCTCAGCCGAGCCCGATCAGTTCGTGGCCGAGATCACGCGCGTGTTCAGGGCCGAGTACGGCCGGGCCGTCGCGATCCTGATCCGTGCCTTCGGCAACATTGATATCGCTGAGGACGCGGTTCAGGACGCGTTCGCTGCCGCGATGACCCGCTGGTCTGCTGCGGGCCCGCCGCCAAGCCCGGCGGGCTGGATCATCACGACCGCCAGGAACCGGGCCCTCGACCGGCTGCGCCGGGAGGCATCCCGCCAGGATCGGCACGCGCAGGCCGCGCTACTGCATGCCGACGCCGAGCCCGCCGAGGAGGGCCCCGTGCACGATGACCGGCTGCGGCTGATCTTCACCTGCTGTCACCCCGCACTCGGTCCCGCCGCGCAGGTCGCGCTCACGCTCCGGCTGCTGGGCGGGCTGACCACCGCAGAGATCGCGCGTGCGTTCCTGGTGCCCGAGCCGACCATGGCCCAGCGGCTCGTGCGGGCCAAGGGAAAGATCTCCGGCGCCCGCATCCCGTACCGGGTCCCGGCCGAGGCCGACCTGCCGGCTCGCCTGAGGGCCGTACTGGCAGTCGTGTACCTGATCTTCAACGAGGGATACGTGGCCGGCTCGGGCGACGAGCTCATCAGAACCGACCTGTGCGCCGAGGCCATCAGGCTGGGCCGGACGCTGGCTGACCTCATGCCAGACGAGCCCGAGGTCGCGGGGCTGCTCGCGCTGATGCTGCTGGTGCAGTCCCGCCGGGCGGCGCGGACGACCCCGGAGGGAGCGCTGGTGCTGCTGGCCGATCAGGACCGCTCGCGCTGGGATCGCGAACTCATCGGCGAAGGGCAGGCGCTGGTCCGGCGCTGCCTGAGCAGGAACCAGCCAGGCCCGTACCAGATTCAGGCGGCGGTCAACGCGGTCCACAGCGACGCGCGGGTCGCCCAGGATACGGACTGGGGCCAGATACTGCAGCTATACGACCAGCTGCTGGCGCTGTCACCCAGCCCGGTCGTCGCGCTGCACCGGTCGGTCGCGCTGGCCGAAGTCAGCGGTCCCGCGGCCGGCCTGGCCGCGACCGACGGCCTGCCGCTGCAGTCGTACTACTTGTTCCACGCGGTCCGGGCCGACTTCCTGAGCCGGCTCGGCAGGCCGGCGCAGGCCGCCGCGGCCTACGAGTCAGCGATCGCCAGAACCGCCAATGCCGCCGAGCGCCAATTCCTGCGCGGCAGGCTTGCGTCCTTGACCGGGAACTGACCCCCAGCCGGCCTTCTGTCCCTTTTGGAAGCCGCCGAACAGCAGCGACAGCAGGAGCAGGATCGCGACGAACGCCAGCACCCAGAAGAGGCATCCGACCGGCCTGCTGAAGCGCCGCGGCCGGTCACGCCTGCGGGTCATCCGCCACCGATTGCTGGTGCTTCTGGCCATGCCGCCTCCCGGATTGCGCGGAGGACTCCATATTCCCGCCGCGACTCCGATGAATCACCGCGTCCCGCCCGGGTAGCTGCACGGCCTGCTGGCAGAAGCGCGGACTCGCCGCGGACTGGCCAGCCCTGGCAGCGCGGAGGTTGCCGTGGTACGGATCGCGAAGAACTGGGTACTGACCGCCGCCGCCGCGGTGGCGACGGTTGTCGTGCTGGTAGTAGTGCTGGCAGCAGTACATCTGCTGCCTCAACTGCGCAACCCGTTCACGACCACGACCACCGTCACCAGCGGCCCGGCCCTGCTCAAGTCCATCACCTCCCTGAGCCGCTACGAGGCAGCCAGCGGCACGTTTCAGGTGGTCGTGGACCTGTCCACGCACACTGCGTTCCTGCCGTCGTTCATCGCCGGCAGCCAGACGCTGTTCATCGGCGACGGCACCGTCATCGCGTATGTCGACTTCTCCGGGCTGAAGGGCAGCGCGATTACGATCAACTCGACCAGGACCGCCGTGACGGTGAGGCTGCCCGTCGCGCAACTCGAGCCGGCCGTGCTGAACGTCGGCCAGTCCTACGTCTACGCCGAGCAGCAGGGCCTGCTGAACCGCGTGGCCACCTTCTTTTCCGGGAACCCGAACAGCCAGCAGGCCGTTTACATCGCCGCGGACCAGAAGATTCAGAGCGCGGCTCAGTACAGCGGCCTTACCGCCGACGCCGAGCGGAATACCAGGGCCATGCTCGACGGCATGCTGACCTCGCTCGGCTTCACTGAGATTACTGTGCTGTTCGGCAGCTAGGGCCCGGTCCATCAGTTCGCTTACGCCGCCCGGGCTCGGCGGGAACGACGCGGCGCGGTCGTCTGAGCCGGCACTACGGAAGCCTGGCGGGTCGGCGTCGCAGGCAGCGAGCCCGCGCGGCAGGCTCAGTTCCCTGCTCTACCCATGTGCCGCGTGCCACTCGGCGGCGAGCATCGCGAAGTCAAGCTCGGTGGACCACTCGCCCTTGAACAGCTCGTTCTC
>JASIBJ010000555.1 GCA_030045215.1 Streptosporangiaceae bacterium
CCAAGGCGGATGGAGCGCCTGCGGGCCCAGGGATCGTCGGCTGGCAGAGCGCAATAACGCCGCTCCTCACCCACGGTGGCGCTGGCAAAGCGCCGGGCATCAACACTCGTCCGCAGCACCGCGACGTCGCACAGGCCCTCGGCTAGGCCGCCGGTGGCCGAGTTGGTCCGGATCAGCTGCAGCTCGACATCCGGGTACGCCGCAGCCCAGCGACGCTGGAACTCTCGGGTATGGCGGCCCATCGCCGACCACGCATGGCCGATGCGGAGCCTGGTGTGACCGGTGGTCGCCTCGGCGATCAGGTTGTCGGCCGCCGCGAGTACCTGCCTGGCCTGCGCCAGAGCATGCACTCCGGCCGTGGTCGGCGTCACGCTCCGGCTAGTGCGGTGCAGCAGCGCCACCCCCAGGACCCCCTCGAGTGCCTGGAGATTGCGTGACACCGCTGCCTGCGACATGCCGAGCTCGATTGCGGCATCCGTGAACGTGCCGGCGTCTACGATCGCGACCAGGCAGCGCAGATGCCGGAGTTCCAGATCCATAAGCACAGCGTATAGATGACTCCGCCTATGCATTTTGCGCATGGACAATCCAAGGCCATGCTGCTGCTATGGCCACCTCCGTACGCCCGCCCGGCGTCGCCGCGGCCGCCGCACGAGCCGCCAGCGCCCGGCAGTCTGATCGCGTCACCGGCATTGCCCTGATGACCGGCAGTGCCGTGTCCAACCAGCTTGGCGCGGCGACAGCGGCGCTAGCCTTCCCCGTGCTCGGGCCGGCCGGAGTGGTCGCGATCCGGCAGTGGGTGGCCGGCGCGGTTCTGGTCACCACGGTGCGACCGAGGTTTGCCTCGTTCACGCACGAGCAATGGCGCGCGGTGCTGGCGCTCGCGGTCATCTTCGCGACCATGAACCTGTCGCTATACACCGCGATTGACCGGATCGGGCTGGGCCTGGCGGTCACCCTCGAGTTCCTCGGCCCGCTGTCGGTGGCGCTGCTGGCATCGCGGCGCGTCCTCGATCTCGCGTGCGCGCTGGTGGCCGGGGCCGCGGTTATCGTCCTGGCCAGGCCTCAGCCGACCACTGATTACCTCGGCATCTGCCTGGCGCTGCTGGCCGCCGCGTGCTGGGCTGGCTACATCCTGGTCAACCGCCGGGTGGGCACTGTCCTGCCGGGCTCGCAAGGACCCGCGGCCGCGGCCAGCCTGTCCGCCCTGCTCTATGTGCCCGTGGGCATCTGGGTGCTCGTCACCCATCAGGTGACGGATGTCGCGCTCGGCCGCGCGGCGGCGGCCGGCGTCTTGTGCTCGGCCCTTCCGATGGTCTCTGACCTGCTGGCGCTGCGCCGCGTGGCGGCCAGATTCTTCGGCGTCTTCATGAGCGTCAACCCGGTGTTCGCCGCGCTGATCGGGCTCATTGTGCTCGGCCAGTCGCTGGAGACCGCCGACTGGCTCGCCATCGCCGCCATCGTCGCGGCGAACGCCGTCAGTGTCAGCGCCGGTGCCAGCGGTGTCAGCGCCGACGACCGTGTCGGCGGCGGCGGCGGCCGAGCCCATGACCCCGGGGCGCCGGCCGGCCGCTGAGCTGCCATCGGCCGTCCTCCAGATCAGCTACAGCTTGCTCGCCAGGGCGATCTGGGTGAGTTCGGGCAGCGTCCGCGCGGCCGTGGCGGCGGCTGCGCGCGCGCCGGCCCACCCCAGCAAGACCCCGTACGCGGCCGCGCACACCACCAGCAGCGGGATCCGGACTGACGCGGACAGCGAGTAGGTGAAGTTGACGACGAGGATCAACGGGATCGTTGCGATCGCCACGCCCGCCAGGCTGCCGAAAACACTGCCAAACGCCTGGCCCCCGTACCCGTCGCCGGTGGTCGGTACCGGGCTGCCGACGCGCCTTTGCATCGGATAGGGCACCGCTACGGTAAACAGGCTGCTGAGGGCCAGCCCGGCTCCGAGTGCGCCGAGATCGACCGGCGCGATCCACAGCCAGCTCGCCGGATGCCCGGCGCCGATCGCCAGGATGAGCGACATGGCCAGGAGTAGCGGTACCCCGATCGCGGCCAGGGCGATCAGGCGTCCGGCGAAGTAGGCGCGCATCTCGCGCACGCCGGTGAGCGCGGTCGCCTCGAGGCCGAAAGCGGGTCCGGTGAGGCCGATCGCGTTGGCGTTGAGCGCGCCGACCATTCCTCCCCCGATGACCGCGCTGATGAAGAGCCCGATGTGATAGTGCGGCGTCCGGATCGTGCTGACCGTCGTGACGATCATGAGGATGGCGACCATGCACCAGCGCATGATCGAAGGGGGATCGCGGCGCTGGTAGATCAGGTACCGGCCCGCCACCGTGCCGCGAATGCCGGCGTGGGTGAACGGGAGCGCACGCCCGCCCGCGGCCGAGCCCTGCGTGCTGGTGTCGACCGCAACGAGCGCGTGGCTGAGCGACCGGATCCAGAGCGCGCCGAGCACGACGACGATCGCTGCGAGCAGCCCAAGCCGCAGCAGCCCGGTCCCGGCATGGCCGGTCGAGGCGTCCTGAATGGCGTGCGCGGCCAGTCCTGGTGGCAGCCAGCGCAGCCACTTGTCCACTCCGTCGAATGCGGTGGCCGTGATCTTGCCTTCCGCGGCCAGCCTCGGAACCACCTGGGCGAAGGTCTCGTAGAGCGCGAAAATCGGGATGACCAGGAACACGCCCAGGTCGCGGCCGCGCCGTGAGCGCAGCAGTCCGGCCAGGCCGGTGGTGATGAACCGGGCCAGCACGACACAGAACAGCACCTGCAGCAGCACGGCCACCACGGCCACCAGCACGCCGAGCGCACCGTGCGCCAGCCCGACGGTCACGCCAAGCAGCGCGATGACGTTGGCGACCGGCCAGGCGCCGGTCACCGAAGCGGCCAGCAGGCCGACGGCGAGCGGGCGGGTCCGCAGCGGGTACAGCGCCAGCGTGGCCGGGTCCAGCGTCCCGTCGAGGCCGAACGCGAGCAGCGGGAGGATCAGCCAGCCGAAGGCGAACACGGTGAACACGGTCGCGCTCAGGTCGACGGACGCGGCGTTGCCGCGCAACATCGCCAGGAGCAGGAATCCGCCGACCGCCAGGACCAGGGCGAAGAACGTGCTGACGATGAAGCCGACCCGAGCACGGGAGGACGAGTGCAGGGCATTCGTCAGCAGTCGCAGTTTCAGCTGGACGAGGAGCCGAGCCATGACAGCACCTCCTCATCGTGTGCCCGCGAACCGACCAGGTCAATGAAGGCCTGCTGCAGGGTCTTGCCGCCCCGTACTTCGTCGGTCGTGCCGGTAGCCACGATCTTGCCCTTGTCGATGATCGAGACGTGATCGCAGATCTGCTCGACGAGTTCCATCACGTGGCTGGAGAACAGGACCGTTGACCCGGAGCTGACGTAGCGGGTTAGCAGCCGGCGGATCACGTCGGCCGATACCGGGTCGACCCCTTCCAGCGGCTCGTCCAGGAAGAGGACCGCGGGATTGTGAATCAGCGCGCAGCCCAGCGCCACCTTCTTGCGCATGCCGGTTGAGTAGTCCGCGACGAGCCGCT
Source organism: Streptosporangiaceae bacterium (assembly GCA_030045215.1). The sequence continues at coordinate 3,543 of JASIBJ010000555.1, forward strand.
TCGCGTCCTCGGCCAGGTCCAGCACGTCCAGCAACTGCGCCGCCCTGGTCCGCGCCTCGGGCGCGGGCATGCCGCGCAGGCGGCCGGAATACTCGAGCAGCTCCTTCCCGCTCAGCCGCTCGAAGAGCCGCGCCTCGGCGGGCACGACCCCGATGATCGCCTTCGCGGCTGCCGGGTCGGCCCACACGTCGTGGCCGTTGATCAGCACCTGGCCGCCGTCCGGCCGCAGCAGGCCGGTCATCATCGACAGGGACGTGGTCTTGCCCGCACCGTTCGGTCCGACCAGGCCGGCGAGTGAGCCGGCCGCGATACTCAGGTCGATGCCGGCCACGGCCTGCTTGTTGCCGAAGCTCTTGCGCAGTCCGAGCACCGCGATCGCTGGTTCGCTCATCCTTGCCTCCCTGGCAGCGGGCCCTGGCCCTCAGCTCCATGAGCCGCCCGACCGGTCGATCAGGCACTATATCATTATGATATCACTTTTCAAATCCGCGGCCACAGCCTCGAGGCATGCCGAGGCTGGCCCCCGGACGGGCAGGCATTGACAGAGGTTGATGCTAAGACAGACGCGATCGCCGCGCTCAGCGCCGGAATGAACTAACGCCGGGCTGGCGTTCCGCCGAGTCCTGTCACCGAGGTCATCTCAGTGCAGGCTGACGATTACGAAGTTTTTCAGCACGACCATGACCAGGCCTAGCGCCGCGGCTACGCACGTGGCAACTACCAGGCGCCAACCTCTCAGCTCGGCCGCACGACCCGCCGACCATCCGTGCAGTGTCAGCAGCCCTATCGCGACGGCGACGCCCGCGTTAGCGGCCACCGAAGGCGAACCCCCGGCCACCCTGGCGACGATCAGGGCCACCAGCGGCACGAACGACGCGCTGACGATCGGCCAGCTGTTGGCAAGTTCCTCCTTGACCCTGAACCATGTCGGCAGGTGCCCGTGGGCAGCCTGCTGGCCGAGGATCCCTGCGTACTGCTCGGCTAGCCAGTACACGACCAGGGTGATGAGCACCGACACCGCCAGCGCAGCGGTCGGCAAGCTGCCACCAGCGGCGGCCATGACCGACGCCGTGATGATCGCGCCGTAGATGCCGGCGGCTCGGCGCCGCCCCGCGGTCTCGTCTCGTGGCGGCTGCGCCCGGCTCTGCTTCATGGCTGGCGCAGATCCGGGCTCAGGCCTCGCCTGCCTCACCACCGCAGCGGCCTAGCGCCGTGCTGGACCTAGCGGCAGCGGGTCTAGCACGGCCAGCCCGAGGGCGGAAGGGTCGGCCGGCGCCGTGCGGCCGGGCGCCGGACGGAGTTCACTCGTCCTCGTGGGCAAAGGCCTCGCGGAGCTTAGCTTCCTGGTCTGCTGACAGGTTTGTGCTGATGAGCTCCGCCTCGGTGCCCTGGAATTCCGCGCTGACGCGATCAAGGACCGCGTCGGAGCTGAGCACGAACAGCGCCGAGGTGCCCGGCGTGACCTTCTCCCTGACGCTTTTGATGAAGGCGTCACTGATCCCGACGTCGGCCAGGGACCCCAACAGGGCGCCGGTGGCCGCGCCGACCGCCAGCCCGAGGATCGGGACGAAGAAGATCAGTCCGAACAGGAAGCCCCAGAACCCACCGCCCAGGGCCCCGCGTTTGGTGGTTGAGTGCAACTCGCGCGTCGTGGGCTTGGTCCGTCCAGGCTCCCAGCTGACGACCGCTGCGTCCTGCACCTGGATGAGCGCCTCGGTCTGCAGCTTCTCCAGCGTGGCGAGGGCATCATCCGCCCCGTAAGGCGTGGTGAATTTCCACGCCGTAAGCGTTGCCATCTGTCATCTCCGGTTGATGCTGAATCCGGCAGCCTCCATACGGCCCGGATGCCGTCACTACCACAATCTGGCCTGCGATCCTGCGCGTCATCACCCCGCTCGGGTGAACGACTCCCCCAGCGGTGTGGCCGACGCTCGTCAACCTCACGTTGGCGGCCCGGCCGTCTGTTCCGGCGGCGGCGCTTCATCGCGGGATTGCGCCAGCTGCGCGATCATGCTCCGGGCCTGCTGCCCGCTCCCGGCGTCAGGGCGGGCCGTCACGCGCGCCTGTCAACGTCGGCACGCGGTCGTGTGTCACCGCGCACCCGCTGGCTGCAACTCCGGGCGGAAGGTCAGCTGCTCGCCCGACACGTCGACGATGATCTCCTGGCCCGCGCTGACCTGACCGTCCAGCAGCATCCTCGACAGCTGGTTGTCCACTTCCCGCTGGATCGTGCGGCGCATGGGCCGGGCACCGAACTCCGGCTGGAAGCCGTGATCGGCGATCCAGTCGACGGCAGCGGGCGTGAATTCCACCGACACGTCCTGGGCGTGCAGCCGACGCCGTGTCTCCTCAAGCAGCAGCTGGGTGATCTGCCGCAACTCCTCCCGGTCGAGCTGGCGGAAGATGATGATCTCATCGATCCGGTTCAGGAACTCGGGACGGAAGGAGTCCCGCAGGCGCCGAGTCAGCTGCTCCCGCAGCGCGTCTTCCTGCCTGGCAGCCGAGCTTGCCCCGTCCGCCGCGAAGCCGAGCGTGGTTCCCTGCCGGGTAATCAGGTCCGAGCCGAGGTTGCTGGTCATGATGAGAACCGTGTTCGTGAAGTCGACCGTGCGGCCCTGGCCGTCGGTCAGCCTGCCGTCGTCGAGAACCTGCAGGAGGATGTTGAACACGTCCGGATGCGCCTTCTCGATCTCGTCGAGCAGGATGAGCGAGTACGGGCGGCGGCGAACAGCCTCGGTGAGCTGGCCGGCCTCTTCGTAGCCGACGTACCCCGGCGGGGCGCCGACCAGGCGGCTGACGGTGTGCCGCTCCTGGAATTCGCTCATGTCAAGGCGGACCATCGCGCTCTCCGACCCGAATAGTGCCTCGGCAAGAGCGCGGGCCAGCTCGGTCTTGCCCACTCCGGTCGGCCCGAGGAACAGGAAGCTGCCGACCGGCCGGCCCGGATCCCCAAGCCCGCTCCGAGATCTGCGGACGGCCTCGGAGACCGCGGTAACGGCCTCGTCCTGGCCGATGACGCGCTGGTGCAGGTAGTCCTCCAGGCTGAGCAGCCTGTCCTTCTCCTCTTCGGTCAGCTGCTGGACCGGGATGCCGGTGGCCCGCGAGACCACTTCCGCGATGTCGTTCACCGTGACCTCAGGCACGACGCTCTCGTCCTGGCTGGCCTGCTGGATCTGCCGGTTGACGTCCGCGATCTCGTCCCGCAGCCGTGATGCCTGTTCGTACTGCTCGCTCGCGACCGCCTGATCCTTATCACGGTTGAGTTCGCCGACCCGGCGCTCCAGGTCGCGCAGGTCCACGTCCGGCATCTTGGTGCGCAGGCGGACCCGCGCGCCTGCCTGATCAATCAGGTCGATCGCCTTGTCGGGCAGGAACCGGTCTGAGATATACCGGTCCGAGAGCTCGACCGCGGCGACGAGCGCCTCCTCGGAGTAGCGGACCTGGTGGTGCGCCTCGTACCGGTCGCGCAGTCCGCGCAGGATCGCCAGCGCATCGTCGACGGTCGGCTCGGGCACCAGGATCGGCTGGAAACGCCGGGCTAGAGCGGCATCCCGCTCGATGTTCTTGCGGTACTCATCGAGCGTCGTGGCGCCGATGACGTGCAGCTCGCCGCGCGCCAGCGCGGGCTTGAACATGTTGCCCGCATCCACCCCGCCTTCTGCGCCGGCTCCGGCCCCAACCAGCGTATGCAGCTCGTCAATGAAGATGATCAGCTGGTCGCTCTGCTCGCGAATCTCGTCGATGATCTTCTTGACTCGCTCCTCGAAGTCGCCGCGGTAGCGTGTTCCGGCGATCACGCCCGATAGCTCGAGCTGCACGACGCGCTTGCCCTCCAGCGTCTTCGGCACATCCCCCGTGACAATGCGCTGAGCTATCCCTTCGACGATGGCGGTCTTGCCGACACCCGCCTCTCCGATCAGGACCGGGTTGTTCTTACTGCGCCGCGACAGGACCTCGATCGTCTGCTCGATCTCGCCGTCGCGGCCAATGACCGGGTCAACCCGGCCCTCGCGGGCCATGGCGGTAAGGTCACGGCCGAACTCGTCCAGCGTCGGGGTTGCGGACCGGCCGCCGGATCCAGGCGGACCACCCTGGCCAGGCGGGGCTCCGTAGCCGGCCAGGGCGGCCCGCAGTGCCTCCGGCGTGACATGGGCGGCCGACAGCATCCGCCCTGCCTGCGACTCCGGGTTGACGGCCATGGCGAGCAGAATGTGCTCAGGACCGATGTAGGTGCTGCCGAGGGCTCGCGAGATCTGGTGCGCGTCCAGCAACGCGCGCTTGGCCCCCGGAGTCAGCTGGGGCGAGACATCGGTTCGTCCCCCTGTGCCCGCATGCTCGTCGACGCTGCGCACCAGGGCGTCCGGGTCCGTCCCCGCGCGAGCCAGCAACTGCCGGGTCGGCTCCAGCTTGGCCGCCGCCCAGAGCAGGTGCTCGGTATCCAGGTTCGCGTCCCCAGACTCGGCTGCCTTGGCCGCCGCCGTACCGAAAAGCTCGCGCGCGGGCCCGCTCATCAGCCGCGTGATGTCCACTCGGTTGCCGGGCCGCGGCGGCCCGGCGCCCGCACCGTAAATGCGAGCCAGGAAGTCGTCGAAGGGGCTCGAGCCGAACCCCTCTGGGCCGAAGAAGCCACTGCTCATCGCAAGTCCCCCGTCTTGCATCGCTTCCCGTCACCAAGTGACGCGCCTGGCCGCCGGCTGGCGCGCCCCGATCAACGAGTGACGCGCCTGGCCGCCGGCTGGCACGCCCTGATCAAACTGCCCCGTGTGCCCGGCTATGGCTCGCCCGACGTCCAGAGCCGGGACCGGTCCATTGTCCGCCAGAGCCGACGTCCGCGCTCGGGCGGGTCTTGCCGGGGTGCGAAATAGGCGCACTTGGATCAAAACGGTGGCTAGCCTCACCGAAGCTGCCATCTAGACAGACATTCGGTGGGCTTGGAGGCTTGTTGCCGGAAGTTATGACCACTTTCGTACCTGCGAAACCGCGAGACTGTCGCTGTTTGGACCGCTCTGACCGCCGATCGGGCCGGTCAGCACAAGACGCAGCACGGGAATAGGCCCCTCCATCGTGAGGTTACCCGTGAGTTAGGTTACCCACCAGTAGCTTGTCGTGGTCGCTGCTCACAATCGATTGCGACATCCGGGTGCCAGCGAGCCTCATCAGCCCCCGGTCGGCGTCCGCCGGACCGGGTTGGTCGGCGGCCGCTCGCGATCGCCCGCACGGCAACGCGCTCGGGGGACGACAAAGGAGAACACGTGAACACGACGATGGCGGAAACTGCCGCCGAGCGGGAGGCGCGATTCGAGCGTGACGTGATTCCGTTCCAGCGCCAGCTCTATCCGACAGCGCTGCGCATGACGCGCAACCCAAGCGATGCCGAGGACCTTGTGCAGGAAACCATGGCCAAGGCCTATCGCGCATTTCACCAATTCACCCCCGGCACCAACCTGCGCGCCTGGCTCCACCGGATCATGGCGAATACCGGGACGAGCGGGTTCAGGAAGCGCCAGCGTGAACCGCAGGAGTCCCTGTACGGGAACATGCAGGACGTGCCGCTGCCAGCAAGCCCTGGTGATCAGGTCGCCAGGTCCGCGGAGGCAGAGGCGCTCGAGCAGATGCCGGACTCCGAGGTAATGCGGGCGCTCAAGGAACTGCCCGAGGACTTCCGCACGGTGGTGTACCTAGCCGACGTAGAGGGTTATCCCTATCACGAGATCGCCGAACGGCTCGGCATCCCGCTCGGGACCGTGACGTCGCGCCTGCACCGCGGCCGGATGAAGCTCAGGCGAAAGCTTGCCGGCCAGGACGACGAGCACGCCGACGAGCGGCACGTCAGCGAGCTTCGCCGAAGCGAGGCAGGACTCGCCGCCTAGCCCGGACACGCCGCGGCAACTCGGCGAGCGTGAGGCCGAAGTCGCCGTCTGGGTCGGTCCAGAACCGCATCGTCTGGAATCCGGCCGCGGCGAGTTCGGCCCTGATGCCGTCTTTACGGAACTTGGCGGAAATCTCGGTGCGCATCTCTTCGCCCGCGGCAAACGAGACCGTCAGCGCGAGGTCGGTGATCGTGACGCGCTGCTCGCGGCGCGAGCGCAGCCGCATTTCCATCCACTCGTTCGCAGCGTCCCAGAGAGCCACGTGCTCGAACTCCTCGACGTCGAAGTCGGCGCCGAGTTCGCGGTTGATCACTCGCAAGACGTTCCGGTTGAACTCCCCCGTGACCCCGGCGGAGTCGTCATAGGCGCGCCGCAGCCGGCCAACATCCTTGACCAGGTCGGTGCCGAGCAGGAAGGTGTCTCCTGGCCGCAGCGCGGCTGCGACCTCACGGTACAGGCCAGCCCGCGCGGCGGGCTCGAGGTTGCCGATGGTCGAGCCGAGAAACGCGATCATCCTGCGGCCGATCGCGTCCGGGATGGCCCCCAGATCGCGCTCGAAGTCGCCGGTGAACGGCTCGATCCGCAGCCCCGGATACTGCGCCGTCAGCGTCTGCGTGGCATCCGACAGCACCGCCGGGTCGACGTCGAAAGGCATGAACTCACGCAGCGTCCCGGTGCCGGTGAGCGCGCGCAGCAGGAAGCCGGTTTTGGCCGAGGTGCCGCTGCCCAGCTCGACCAGCGACTCGCATCTCGACAGCTCCCCGATCTCAGCCGCCCGCTGACGCAGGATCTCCGTCTCAGCCCGGGTCGGGTAGTACTCGGGCAGGCGCGTGATCTCATCGAACAGCTCGCTGCCGCGCTCGTCGTAGAAGTACTTGGGTGGCAGCGTCTTCGGGCTCGCGGTCAGGCCTGCGCGGACGTCCGTGCGCAGTTCCTCCAGGTAGCTGTCGGGATGGGCCTGGACGCTGTCTTGTGCTGGCATTCGGCTATGCCTCCAGATCGTTGACGGTCAGCCGACTGGCCGGCCTGGGCCTGACGATGACGGCACGATCAGGCGTCCCAGGCCAATCGCACGCCCGTGAAGATCTGCCGCCGGATCGGGTAGTCCCAGTTGCGGAACGAGGGCCGGATCGTGGACGGGGCGACCGCCCAGGACCCGCCGCGCAGCACCTTGTAGTCACCGCCGAAGAACGGCAGGCTGTAATCGCGGTAGATCATCGGCGTGAATCCTGGCCAGGGCGCGAAGTCCGACGACGTCCACTCCCACACATCGCCGATCATCTGCTCCACGCCGTAGGCCGAGGCGCTGGCCGGGAACGCGCCGACGGGGGCCGGGCGCAGCCCGAGACCGCCGAGGTTGGCCCGCTCCGGGCCCGGCGGCTCCGACCCCCACGGCCAGGTCCGCCTGGCCCGCGCGGCCGGATCCCAGGCGCAGGCCTTCTCCCACTCGATCTCGCTCGGCAGGCGCCCGCCGGACCAGCGAGCAAACGCCTCGGCCTCGAAGTAGCAGACGTGCTGCACGGGCTCGTCGGACGGCACTTCTTCCTCCTGCCCGAATCGGCGCCGGGTGCCATGGCCGGTCCAGAAGAGTGGCCGCTGCAGGCTCGCGTGCGTGCGATGCGCCCAGCCGCGCGACGACCAGAGTTCGGGCCGCTGGTAGCCGCCATCACCGATGAACTCGAGCCACTGCCGGTTGCTGACCGGGACCCGGCCGATCCAGAACGGACCCACGTCGACGGTGTGCGCTGGCCTTTCGTTGTCGAGCGAGAACGGCTCGGTCGCCGCGTCAGCGCCCAGCGTGAACGGCCCGCCGGGCACGAGCACGCGGTCAGGCTCGACGCGACGGCCGGCCGGGAGAGCGCGCCGTTCCAGCAGCACGGGCGGCCCCTGGCGCAGCTGCAGGGTCGCCAGCATCGTCTCGTCATGCTGCTCCTCGTGCTGGACGACCATGCCCGCGGTGAACAGGTCATCCGCTGGAGTGCGCTCAATCAGATCGAGCACGCGCCCGCGAACCTCCTGGTCGTAGGCGCGGGCCTCGACCGGCGGGAGCAGCGGCAGCGACGGCCGCTCTGCGCGAGGGTGCTTGAACGCGTCGTAGAGCGCGTCCACCTCGGCCGACAGCATTCCCGGGCGGCCAGGGTCGCCGCCGCGCAGCAGCCACAGCTCTTCCTGCTGGCCGACGTGGGCGAGATCCCAGACCAGCGGGCTCATCAGCGGGTCGTGCTGCGCCACCAGGGTCGGGTCGTCCAGATCGGTCAGGCCAAGCGTGCGGCCGCGGGCCAGCTCCAGGTCGCGTACTACCAGGTCATGCATGTGCCATCTCCCTCAGTGCCGCCAGCGGGCCGATCCGTTCGGCGCGCTGCGCCAGCAGGTCGCCGGGACAGCGACCCGATTCGACCAGCTCGGCGAGGTCATCCACCGCCGGGCCGAGTTGCGCGGGAACGCGCCCGGCCGCGATGGCCAGGCACCGGCGAGCCGAGTCGGCGAGCCTCCCATCGCCCAGCCCGTCGCGTGCAGCCTCGAGCCACAGCAGCCCGGTCTCTTCCGTCGCTTCGGTCGCCAGGTCGGCCGCGACCGGGTCGTCCATCAGCGTCGCGGTCACCGCTGCGATCGCGGGCCACCACCGCGGCGCCGTCATGTCGAGGTAGCGCAACTCGAGGTAGCCGCGCAGCCGCACCGGAGGGAACAGCGTCGTCAGGTGCGTCTGCAGGTCCGCAGCCGTGGGCGCCCTGTTGCCGAGCCTGACGGCACCGCTCGCCCACTGCTCGAAGGACACGAACCGGCTGACCGCGCAGACGTCCTCGCCCGCGGCGACGAACGCGACCGGCGCGGCCATCGCGTATTTCGCCCAGGCGGTGGCCGGATCGAGTGTGGCGTCGCCGCCGGGCGTCGGCGCGACACAGCCCGGCACCGGCCCGCACGCCCGCGCATCCAGCCCGCTCCACGCCCGCTGCCTGGCCGACTTCCAGCCCGTGTCGCGCCCGTGCAGCCAGGGCGAGCTGGCGGCGATCGCGACCAGCGTCGGCCCCAGGCGGTATGCCCGCGCAACCCGCTCACCCCACTCGCGCCTGGGTCCGGCCTGGAGGTTGACCTGCAGCGCCGCCGTGGAGTTCATCATCACGCGCCCGGCCACCGCACGGCCGGTTGCGGCGAAATGCTCCTCCATCGCGCGGTAGCGCGGCCGCGGGTTCACCCGGCGTGACGGCCGGGCCGGGTCGGCGCCGGCAAAGGCCAGTCCGAGCCGGCGGTCAGCCAGGGCCAGCCGCACCCCCACGCTCTCATGACGCAAGGCGCTGACCGCGGTCACGACATCCGGCTCCGGCGGACTGGACAGCTCGATCTGACCGCCAGGTTCGACGGTCACCGAGCTTCGGCCCGCCACTGCTCCGATGACCGGGGTGATCGCCTCTACCCGGGCCCAGGCCACGGGATCGGCAACCGAGTCGAGGTCGACGAGGAGGCTCTCGATCTCGAGGCCAACGGTGCCGGGCGCCGAGTCTGCCAGCGCCACGCTGCAGGAATGGGCATAGGCTGCGTCAACTGTCAAAGGTTCGGCCCGATCAACGGCATCCTGCGCGAAAGCGTTGATAACGGCCATAAAGAGCCCCTCCAGGTCCGGGCCGGCGGGCGGGGTGCCCGCCGCGGGTCGGTGCGGGGCGACCGGAAAGCAGCCGTCCATGTTGTAAGCCGCTCCTCGGGAGCGGCCTTGACACTCATACTACGTCGGTCGCGGGAACACGGTTCAGCCTAGGCGGCCCCTCTGACAAAACGACGGTCCTCGGCCTGGCGCTGACGGGCTGACGGCCGGACAGGCCGTGGCGCCCGGTTATGCCCAATTTCGTACCGGCGAAACCGCCAGGATCTTACGAGGCTGTGGCTGCGTACCCCGCTTGCCTCCGGGACGCCTCAAGGCCGCGCCGACAGCGTGAGCCTTCACGCGCCGAGCACGGTGAGATCTAGTTCGCGAAGGCGTTCGGGGTCGGCCAGGATGTCGATCGCAACGACCTTCCCGCCCCGCACGGTGAGCGCGCCGACAGCAATCGGCAGCCCGTTCAGGGTGGTAACCGCGCCAGGAACGCCGTTGATCAGGGCCGGCTGGCTGAGCAGGCCGTGACCGGAGAAGCTGAGCGCCTGGCCGGCGACGTTGGCCGCTCCGCGGACAACGCGCGAGGCTGACGACAGCGCTCCGGCGTCGGCGCGGAGCACGACATCGGGGTCAAGGACGGCGACCAGTGCCTCGAAGTCGCCGGAACGGGCTGCGGTCATGAACGCATCGACTACCTCGCGCTGCCGCGTCAGGTCGGCGTCGGGAACAACCCGCTCGCCCCGAACCCGGCGCCGGGCCCGGCTTGCGAGTTGCCGGGCCGCGTCAGGCGAGCGGTCCACGATCGGTGCTATCTCGTCGAACGGCACCGCGAAGATGTCGTGCAGCACGAATGCCAGTCGCTCGGCCGGGCCCAGGGTATCGAGTACCACCAGCAGCGCGAGGCCGACCGAGTCTGCCAGCAGGGCCTCGTGTTCGGGGTCGGTGCGGTCCGGCCGGTCGATGATCGGCTCGGGCAGGTGCGGCCCGAGCGCGTCCTCGCGCCGCGTGTGCCGTGCCCGGAGCATGTTCAGCGAGATGCGGGCGACGACGGTGGTCAGCCAGGCGGCGAGGTTCTCCACGTCGCTGGTCTCGGCTCCGCTCAGCCGGATCCAGGACTCCTGGACCGCGTCGTCGGCCTCGCTGAGCGAGCCGAGCATCCGGTAGGCCACCGCGCGCAGCCGGGCCCGGTGCTCCTGGAAGCGCCGGGCCAGCCACTCCTGGTCGTCCATCGGTCACGTTCCTCCTCCGCACCGGGTCAGTCTGTTAGACCCGCCCGACCGCGGCGTTGTGACAGCCCGGCCAGCCGCACAGTCCCCGGCCTGGTCGGCGCTCATAACCCGCCAGTCCGGGACAGGCAAGGAGGACCCGATGAAGATCTTTGTCGCCGGGGCGAGCGGTGCGATCGGCACCCGGCTCGTCTCGCAGCTGGTAGCCCGAGGTCACGAGGTGACCGCCAGCTGCAGGTCGGCCAGCAACGCCGGGCGGCTGCGGGCGCTCGGAGCGGAGGCTGTCGTGCTCGACTTGCTCGACCCGCCCGCGGTCCGCCGTGCTGTGCTCGCCGCCGAGCCGGAGGGAATCGCGCACGAGGCGACCGCGCTGGCGGATGCGAGCATGGGCAGGAACCTGGACCGCGCCTTCGCCGCGACCAACCGCCTGCGCACCGAGGGCACGGACGCGCTCCTGGCCGCCGCGCGCGAGGCTGGCGTGCGCCGGTTCGTCGCCCAGAGCTTCGCCCCGTACCGCTATGCCCCGGAGGGCGGCCCGGTCAAGACCGAGAACGACCCGCTCGACCCCGCCCCGCCTTCGAAGGCGCGCGAGACATATGCCGCGATGAATCACCTCGACAAGGCGGTGACGGATGCCGGCGGGGTTGCGCTCCGCTACGGCGGCTTCTACGGGGCCGCCAACGACGGGCTGATCGGTCCCGTGCGCAAGCGGCAATTCCCGATCATCGGCGACGGCTCGGGGATGATGACGTTCGTTCATCTCGACGACGCGGCAGCGGCGACCGTGCTCGTGCTCGAGCACGACATGACCGGGGTCTACAACATCGTGGACGACGAGCCGGCCGAGGTACGCGACTGGCTGCCCGTCCTGGCTGACGCTCTCAGCGCCAAGCCACCCAGGCACCTCCCCATGTGGCTGGCCCGCCTGGTCATGGGCGACGGCCTGCGCATGATGACCGAGGCTCGTGGCGCTTCCAATGCCAAGGCCAAGGCCGAACTCGGCTGGACTCTGCACTATCCGAGCTGGCGGCAGGGCTTTCCGGCTGCCTACGCGCCGGCCAGGGCCGTGACCCGGCCTGAGCATCAGGTCAGCTAGACGGCAGGACTGCGATGCAGTCGATCTCGACCTTGAAGCCGGCCAGCGCGACGCCGACTGTCGTCCTGGCCGGCAGCGGCTCAGGGAAGGTCTCCCGATAGGCCTCGTTCATCTCGGCGAAATCAGCCATATCGCTGAGGTACACGCCGCACCGGACGACGTCCTCGAGGCCTGCGCCGGCCGATGCGAGTACCGCGGCCACGTTCTGCAGGGCCACGATCGTCTGCTCCGCGGCGGTCTCGCCGACCACGACGCCGTCGCGAACCGGGACCTGGCCCGCCACGTAGACAAACTTCCCTTCGGCGACGATCCCCGGTGAATACGCGCCACCTGGCCTGGTCCCGCCGACCGCCTGCTTCGACAAATGGAGCTCCTCTCGCTGTCGCCGCCCTGAGCTGTAACCGCGCAGGCCACGCTAACTTGCCCGGCCCGAGGCGGCAACGGCAGCGGCTGCCAGCCAGCCGCCGGGCGGGCCGCATGGAGTTCATGGTGGTCTCGTATGAATGGCGCTAGCGCGAGCCCCGGCCCTTGCCGGCCCCGGTTAGATGGAAACAGGAGAAGGTCTCTCATAGGGAGCACCACCGTGTTCGCCCGTCGGGTCATCGTGGGAGCGAGCGGGACGCCGGGGAGCATTCCCGCGCTGCGATACGCCGGGAGCGTCGCACAGCGCGATGATGTGCCGCTCGTGACAGTTCATGCCTGGGTGCCGCCCGGCGGTGATCTTGCTGACCGGCGCACCCCGTCGCTGTACCTGAGCAGACTCTGGGCCGAGGCCGCTGCCCGCCGGCTGAGCGACGAGCTGGAGGCGGCCTGGGGCGGCGTTCCGCCCAGCCTGCAGATCCAGCCGCGCGTGATCAGGGGCGAGCCAGGCCAGGTCCTGGTCGACCTTGCCTGCGACGCCGAAGACCTGCTGATCGTCGGCGCTGGGCAGCGCGGGCGGGCAGGCCGGCTCTGGCATGGCCACGTAAGCCGCTACTGCGTGGCCCGGGCCCGCTGCCCGGTGCTGACCGTGCCGCCCGCGAGCCTGCCGCGACGATCCGGCCATGCCCGCCTTCCCTTCCACTACGGGGATCTGACCGTGGAGCAGGCGATGCACGACTGGGAGCGCGAGGACCTCGGCCGGCTCTGAAGCCGACGCCGACTGCGGCCGGCCCCCCTCGCGGCGCCCGCGCCTCACACGCCGAGCTGAGCGGCGTAATCGTCGTCAACGACCAGCAACAGCTTGCCGCGGGTATGGCCCTGCTCGACCTCGCGGTGCGCCGCCGGCACGTCCTTCCAGTAGTACCGACGCGCGATGTGAACCTGCAAAGACTCATCGTCGAACCACGGCGCGAGCGCGATCAGGCCCGGACCGCGCGCCTGGCCGTCATAGCGCAGCCATTGAACCCGGTCACCTTCGGGATAGCCCTCGCCATGCACGGGCGTCGCAATGAGAGCACCATCATGCGCAGCGCGGGCCGCGCCAGCCAGGGTGGGCGCCGCACAGGCAAGCACCAGATCGACACCGCCCTCGGTCTCCGCCTTGACCTGGTCCGGCCAGTCGGGCTTCGTGTGATCGAAGACGAGCTCCGCACCGAGCTTGTGAACGAAGTCGTGATGCTGCGGGCTTGCCGTCCCGATCACGTTCGCGCCCAGCAGCCGGGCGATCTGCACGGCCAGGTGACCCAGACCGCCGGCGGCGGCCGTGATCAGCACCGTGTCCCCGCTTCCTACGCGAAGCTGATCCTCCAGCCCCTGTTGCGCCGTCAGCGCGTCGACCGGCACGGCCGCCGCATCCGTCCTGGTCAGTCCGGCCGGGATCGGGGCAAGCTGCTCGGAGGGGCACGTTACGTACTGGGCGTAGCAGCCGGTCAGAGCGGGGTATCCGTAGACCGGCTCGCCGTCCTCGAAGGCTGCCTCGGCGCCGGTGTCGCCCACGACCTCGCCGGAGAACTCCGCGCCGGGGATGAACGGCGTCGGGACGGGAATCCGCCCGCTGCGCACCGACGCGTCCCAGGGCCCGACTCCCGCAGCGAGCACGCGGACGAGGACCTCGCCCGGCCCCGGCTCCGGGATCGCCGTCTCGGTGACCTGCAGCGCATCGGGCCCGCCGGGCTCGCTGACCATGATCGCCTGCATCTGTCGCTCCACCGGTTACTAGCTGATCAGCTCCATCTCCTGGATGTGGTCTTCCTGTACCCGCAGGATCGCCTCGTCGCCCCGGAACAGCACGACCCAGCCGTCCTCCCGCTCGACCTCGTCGATGTTGTCGTAGGTTTCGCTGACGATGTTCTCGTCGTCGCCGTAAACCATCCGGTATGTTGCCATCGGCACAGCTCCCTGCTCATTGGCCCCGCAGGCCTTCCGGCCCGCTCCCTATCCCTGCCCGGTCTGCGCAACCGCTAACGACGCCCCGGCCGCAATGGCATATCAGACATCACCCGCCCCGTCTAGCGATCCCGGCGTACGCGCGCGGTGAGCCCGCCGGGGTGGCTGGTGTCCGGGACCGCCGAGCACTGGTGCGCGCCTCGTTCCGCTGCTCGAACCTGGTGAGCAGGTGCCAGTTGCCTGCGCGCGGGTTCGCCTCGTCGCGCAGGAGGGCGCGGTATGACGCGTACCCGACCAAGTGGTGAACTATCAGCGCGGGCGGGCATGCTGGAGGCATGAGTACGGCACTGGGGACCTCACGGCAGCTCGTGCAGGGCACGCTGCCCTACCCGGATCTGCTGCGGCGCCGGCGCGTCCGGCGCAAGGCCCGCAGGCTCGTGACCTGTAAGCACTGGCCGGGCGACGACGCGACCGGCATGGAAGCCGCCCAGCTCGCCCTGCTCCGGCTGCTGTGGCTGCAGCGGTTGACCAGGAACGCGGTCGCCGAGCGACGGGCCGAGGACGCCGCGCTGCTGGCCAGGACCGCACTGGAATCCTGCATTGTGGGGCTGTACTGCGTCTACTCCGGCGACTCGCTGGCGCACATGTCAGCCGCGAACTACCGCGTGACCGGGCACACCGTCTCCTACCTCAGCGATGGTGAGCTCAGGTCAAGGACCGCGATTGATAATGCCGTCGAGGCACTCGGCGAGCTCGGCCCCGACCTGAACATCCGGGACCTCGCGCTCTGGCTCGAGCGAGAGCAGGAGCTGGGCATCGCGAGCAGGCTCTACTACGAGTACTACATACCGCTGTCCCACCTGTTCACGCGCTCATACGCGTTCGCGCTGCTGAGGCACGTCCAGCCGGACGGCAAACTGCACGAGCGGCCGGCGTACCCGTGGGTGAGGCTCTCGGCGGCCCGGCTGGCGGACGGGTGCATGGGGCTGCTCGCGGCCAACATCGCGGACAAGTCGGGAGTCTCTCCCGAACCCTTCCTTCGCTACGCGACGGCCCATCTCGACCGGCTGGTTACCCCGGCGCTGGCCTTCACCGTGAGGGGCGCGCTGCGGTCGGTGCCCCGGCACGAAACCCTGAGCACCCTCAAGGCCCTGGGTAATGCGCAGCGCCGGACCGGCCGATCGTTCCGGGCCGACGTGCCCGGCTGGCAGGAGACTCGGATCAGCGAAGGGAGTTCCGGTTTCTTTGACCCGCAGAGCGCCGAGGCGCCCGAGGAGGTCTACGGCCAGGCCGAGTACGACTGGACGCCGGATGAGCTGAACCACCAACCGGAAATGCACCAGCCCCGGCGCGGCCGGCGCCCCTGGGAAGGACCGCGCCGCCGCGCCGGAGACTAGCGGGGGACGAGGTGCCGGCGGCGCAGCGTACCGGAGCGAACAGTGGCGCACCCAACCTCGGTGTGCGATTCTCGGCAACGGAGGCTGCTACCGCCACTTTCGGTTCGCCAGTACCCTCCGCCGCCCGGAGTCAGCCGGAGGTGACTTGGCGTGGCCAAGGATCACGTGATCGACCCGACCGTCATCCACCATCAGTGGGACTCGAGTCTGGAGCCGATCCTGGCAATCGACTCCGGCGACACCATCCACTACGACATCAAGGTCGCCGGCGACGGCCAGGTCTGGCCGGGAGCGACCTACGAGGACACCCGGTTTGACTTTGACACGATCTACAACCTGTCGGGTCCGGTCTGGGTCAACGGCGCCGAGCCCGGCGACACCCTCCAGGTCGACATCCTCGAACTCCACCACGGCGACTGGGGCTGGGCCGCGTTCCTGCCCGGCTTCGGCCTGCTTCCAGACGACTTCCCGCACGGCTACGTTCGCACGTTCGCCTTGCAGGATCAGGTCGCCGAGTTCGCGCCGGGCGTCAGCATCCCGCTTGCACCGTTCTGCGGAACGCTCGGAACCCACCCGGGCGAGCCAGCGCAACTGTCGCCCTTCCCGCCGCATCGCGGCTGCGGGAACATCGACAACCGGCACCTGACCGCCGGCTCCACGCTGTGGGTGCCGGTCCACCTGCCGGGCGCCTTGTTCTCGTGCGGTGACCCGCACGCTGCCCAGGGTGACGGGGAAGTCAGCGTCACCGCCCTGGAGGCACCGCTGAGGGGAAGCATGCGGCTCACCCTGCACAAGAGGGCCATCAGCACGCCCAGGTTCCGCGTGCCCGCCGGGAGCACCGCGATCAGGGCCGGCGGCTACCAGGCCACGATGGGCCTCTCCCCCGACCTGATGGAGGGCTCCAGGATCGCGGTCCGGGCCATGATCGAGTGGCTCACCGACTCCCTCAGCCTGACGGCCGACGACGCCTACCTGCTCTGCAGTATCACTGGCGACCTGCACATCATCGAGGTCGTCGACGCCGGTGTCTGGAACGTCGCGATGACCATGCCCGCCGCGATCTTCGAGGCCAGTTCCTGAGGGAGGGTGCGGCGGCGATGGAACAGCCCCAGATCACGGAGGGCCGGGTCGCCGTGCCCGGCGGCGAGGTGTGGTACAAGATCGTAGGCTCAGGCCAGCCGGGCACGCCGCTCCTGTGCCTGCATGGCGGGCCAGGAATGCCGCATGACTACCTCGAGAGCCTCGCCGACCTCGCGACGACGCGGCCGGTGATCTTTTATGACCAGCTTGGCTGCGGCCGCTCCGACCGGCCTGCGGACGATTCGCTGTGGACATTCGAGCGCTTCGTCGCGGAACTAGGGGTGGTCAGGGATGCTCTCGGCCTGGACCGGATGCACCTCTTCGGCAACTCCTGGGGCGGCTGGCTGGCGCTGCAGTACACCCTGGACCGCAAGCCGGATCTGGCCAGCCTGATACTCAGCAGCTCGCCGCCGAGCGTCCCGCGCTGGATAGCCGACTGCGCGCAGCTACGCGCAGCCCTCGACCCGCAGGTCCAGGCGGTGCTCGACCAGCACGAGGCGGCGGGCCACTTCGCCTGTCCTGAGTATCAGTGGGCGATCACGCACTTCTACCGCAAGCACCTGTGCCGGGCTGACCCGTGGCCGGAAAGCGTCGAGCGGACCTTCGACGGCATGAACAGCGACGTCTA
>JASIBJ010000556.1 GCA_030045215.1 Streptosporangiaceae bacterium
GTATGACAAGGTTCTGCTGGCGGCGGCAGAACGCCTCGCTCATCTCCACCCGCGGCTGAATGCCCTTCGGGGGGTACGGGCAGAGCTCGAAGGCGCAGCCGTCCAGGCAGGTGACACCGGGCGCCGAGGACACGGCGGTGCCGACGGTCCGCCCCGGCTCCAGCGCGTCGCGGACGTGGGTGATGCACGGCGGCAGGTCGGTCCGGTTCGACCGCTTCAGCCGCCGCTCCCGGTCGGCGGCCTGGTCCCCCCGGTCAGCCAGGTTCAGCAGCAGCAGCACGTCCGCGACAAGCTGCTGGGCTCGGCTGTCCAGCGCCGTCCAGCCAGCCGACGGCGGAATCCAGAGCGGATGCCGACCGTGCGGCGTCTCCGGGCTGAGATTGCGCGACCCCACCTGGCCGACCACGCCGCTCTCGTCGATCCAGCAGTATCGCTGGGGCCGCCGCGTCCGCAGGGCCACCACGACCAGCCGCGCGGCCTCCCGGACGAACGGATGGAGCCCGGCCTGCTCGCGGCTCCCCGGACCGCGTTCTGGCCGGTCCCGGCCCGCCACGTCCAGCCAGTGCTGCACGATCGCCTCGGGCCGCCCGTTGCGATTGTCGTCGGGCGGCCTCGGCCCATCCGACAGGCTCAGCAGGCACAATGCGTGCAGCAGGGTGAGCTGGGAGAACCAGTACCGAGCGCCCCGGAGCATCTCGAGCGCCTGCTCGGCCAGGTACATGCGGGTCTCGCGGTGCGCGTCGGGGTGGCCGGCCCGCCGGTTCGC
Source organism: Streptosporangiaceae bacterium (assembly GCA_030045215.1). Next base: position 767 of record JASIBJ010000556.1, read on the forward strand.
AGCGTACTTGAAACCCTGGGCCAGCGCGATCTCCAGCGATATCGGCAGGTCCTGCTCTCCGGGCTGGCGTCCGTCCTGGCCGATATGCCGCAGCCACTGACCCAGGTCGGCGCGTGCCCGCTCGGCCGACAAGCGGCCTGCCGCGGCGCTCGCACCGCCGGCCGATCCGACCAGCATCGGGGCGAGCCAGGCGCTGGTGATCGCGGCCCGCGCCTTCTGCTCGTCCGAGACGGTCGCGGGCCGGTCCGGCTCGTTCTCCGGGCGGGCGGCTCGCTCCGCTTGACAGACCTGGCAGGGAGCTTCGAGCGCCGGCCCGAGCGCGGAGTAGGCGCCGTCGCCGCCTGCTCCTATCTCCTGCGCAGCGGCGAGTTGCACCGGATAGGACCGGTCGGCGCAGGCGATCGCGTACAACTCGGCGTACGCAGGCCGGAGCCGCTCACCCTGACGTCGCCGTCCGTCGAGTACGCGGGCCGCCTCGCCGAAGCGCTGGACGACGGAGATCTTGCCTTCCTCCACAGTTCTGGGGTCCTGGGCGTGGATGCGCGACCAGCGCGAGGTGATGTCGGTTGCGAGCGTGGCGTGCTGCGGCTCGGCCGCGACGCTGTCGATTTCGAGCGCAGCCGCGTAGATGTCCAGGACCTTGTTGTCGTCGCGATCCACCGCCGCCTGCCGCAGTGCCCCGACCAGTTCGGACCGGCCACGGCGATGTGGCGCGCCCTCGCGCCGGGCGCGGCGCGGAACGGTGGCCCGCTCCCCTGCCTCGGGCTCGGCTGGCGGCCCACCATCGTCTGTGGCACGCGAGCGCAGTACGAGTGCGATCAGGAACTCACGGCCAGGCTTGGGGTGCCGCATGGCCTCCCGAATGTACGCGGGATCCTGCAGCGCCGCGTCCAGCAGGCGCGAACCGAGGTAGGCCTGCATGAGGCTGTGCGGGAACCGGACGCTGTCCCCCCGCAATTCAAGCAGGTCAAGCTGGGCGGCCCAGGCCGACGCGAGGCGGACATCGACGTTGCGCACCCCTGGCGACTGTCCCTCCCGCTCATCGATGCTCGCGAGGCGGCGCTGCACCTCGGCCATCATGCGCGCGTCCTGCAGGTCGCTGAACTCGATCTCCAGCCGGTCGAGCTTGAGGCCGGTGCACGCCAGCGCGGAAACCTGCTCGATCGCGGCGTGCCGCTCGGACTGGTTGAGCGGCACGTCCTCGCGGAGATGACCGTCGATGAGCGCGCGTTCCCAGGTTTGCAGCAGACCCAGCCGCAGCCTGGACCGGTCCACGCCGCGGGTGTCGACCGCTCCTTGCTGGCCGGTCGCCGTCGGCGAGAGCAGTCCCTTGACCTGCAGCTCGCGGGTGATCTGCAGGTAGAGCGGGGCCTCGATGACTTCGGCTGTCTCGACGATCCACGCGAGCCGCCGCTCATCCTCCCCGGTCCGGTCGCCCACGATGTAGGCGAGCGCGGCCTCATAGCTGAGTGGCTCAAGCGTCAGCATGGCGGCATCGGTCGCTCGCAGCGGGTCGTGCGGGCGGGAGGCGATCACGAGCGGGAGGTGCTGCTGATGCGCCTTCCTGATCGCCGTGCGGATGATGTTGTCCCGGTCCGGATCGGCGGCCAGCGCCTCCTCCAGGCCATCGGCGAGCACGACGATCTTCCCGTCCTTCAGCAGCCTGCGCCAGATCGTCTCGCCCTCGGCCTGCGACAGCAGCAGGCGATTCACCTCATCGAGGAAGCGGTCACGGGCCATGTCCTCGAAGTCGAGGTCGGTCGTGGCGTCCCGGAGCCGGATCGCGACCGGAATGGCATGCTTCTCAGCGATTAACTCGGTCAAGCGGACCAGGACCGCGGTCTTGCCGGTACCGACGCCGCCGACGAGGACGTGCGGGCGGGTAGCTCTGTC
>JASIBJ010000557.1 GCA_030045215.1 Streptosporangiaceae bacterium
CCAGGTCCCGATCGACCTCGGGGATGCCGCGATCCGGCCGATCACCGACGTGCGGGACGCGGCCAGGGAACTGGGCCTGCCCTGGTGGACGATCACGCCCTTCACGGCCACGCAGGACTCTGGCACCCAGGGCGGGGCCGGCGCGTCGGAGCCGGCTGAGGAAGGCCCCGCCTCGTTCCGTATAGAAGCCGATCCAGCGCCCGGCTACCGCGGCAATACCGCGCTTGCCGTCGCCGACGTGCGGCAGTGGCTCGCGCAGCAATGGCGGGTCGTGCTGATCACGAGTGGTCACGGGCCGGCCAGGCGGCTGGCCGAATTGCTGCGCAGCGACGGGCTGGGTGCCAGGGACGGGGACCTGGCGAACGCGCCGGAGCCAGGGATCGCGCAGGTCACGACCGGGCAGCTGGACTCCGGGTTCGTCTGGCCCCAGGTCAAGCTCGCCGTGCTGGGCGAGGCCGACCTGGCCGGGACCCGTTCCGGCATCCGGCAGTCGCGCCGGATGCCGAGCCGGCGCCGCGGCGGGATCGACCCGCTGCAGCTCACCCCCGGCGACTACATCGTGCACGAGCAGCACGGCGTGGGCCGCTACCTCGAGATGACCAGCAGGACTGTCCAGGGCGCTACCCGCGACTACCTGGTGATCGAGTATGCGCCGAGCAGGCGCGGGCAGCCGCCAGACCGGCTGTACCTGCCCACTGATCAGCTGGACGAGGTGACCCGCTACACCGGCGGCGAGGCGCCGGCCCTGCACCGGCTCGGCGGCGCGGACTGGGCCAAGACCAAGGGACGGGCGCGCAGGGCCGTCCGCGACATCGCCGCCGGCCTGATCCGGCTGTACCAGGCCAGGATGGCCTCGCCCGGGCACGCGTTCGCGGCGGACACGCCGTGGCAGCGGGAGCTGGAGGACGCCTTTCCTTACGTGGAGACGCCTGATCAGCTGGCCGCGGTGGATGAGGTCAAGGCCGACATGGAACGTGCCGTCCCGATGGACCGGCTGATCTGCGGCGATGTCGGTTACGGCAAGACCGAGATCGCGGTGCGGGCAGCCTTCAAGGCAGTGCAGGACGGCAAGCAGGTTGTCGTCCTTGTGCCGACGACGCTGCTGTCCGCGCAGCACTTCGCGACGTTCAGCGAGCGGTACGCGCCGTTCCCGGTCACGGTCAGGGCCATGTCCAGGTTCCAGTCGGACAGGGAAGTCGCCGATACCCTGGAGGGCCTGGCCTCGGGCAAGATCGACATCGTGATCGGTACCCACCGCCTGCTGTCACCCGAGGTCAGGTTCGCGCGGCTTGGCCTGCTGGTCATCGACGAGGAGCAGCGGTTCGGAGTTGAGCACAAGGAGTTCCTCAAGCAACTGCGAACCGAGGTTGACGTGCTGGCGATGTCGGCCACTCCGATCCCGCGCACGCTGGAGATGGGCATCTCCGGGATCCGGGAGATGTCCACGATCCTGACCCCGCCGGAGGAGCGGCACCCCGTGCTCACGTCGGTGACGCCCTACGACGAGAAGCAGATCGCCGCCGCGGTCCGGCGGGAACTGCTGCGGGACGGCCAGGTGTTCTTCGTGCACAACCGCGTGTCGTCGATCAACAAGGTGGCGGCGAGGCTGGGTGAGCTGGTGCCCGAGGCCCGGATCGCGGTCGGCCACGGCCAGATGAACGAGCACACGCTCGAGAAGATCATGAGCGGTTTCATCGATCGCGAATACGACGTGCTGGTCTCGACCACGATCGTCGAGTCCGGCCTCGACATTCCGAACGCCAACACGCTCATCGTGGACCGGGCCGACGCCTACGGGCTGCCGGACCTGCATCAGCTGCGGGGGCGGGTCGGCCGGGGCCGGGAGCGGGGGTACGCCTACTTCCTGTACCCGCCGGAGAAGCCGCTGACCGAGACCGCGCACGAGCGGCTGGCCACGCTGCAGCAGCACACCGGGATCGGCGCGGGCCTGCACATCGCGATGAAGGACCTGGAGATCCGGGGGGCCGGCAACCTGCTCGGCGGCGAGCAGTCGGGCCACATCGCGGCTGTCGGCTTCGACCTGTACGTGAAGATGATCGGCGAGGCGGTCAGGGAGATGCGCGGCGACGGTCCCGCCGAACGACCCGAGGTGCGGATCGAGCTGCCGGTCGACGCGCACATTCCGCATGACTACATAGCCGGCGAGCGGCTGCGGCTTGAGGCCTACACCCAGATCGCCGCGATCGACTCGCCCGCCGACATCGAGGCGGTCAGGGACGAGCTCGGCGACCGGTATGGCCTCGTGCCTGACCGGGTCGAGAGCCTCCTGGCCGTGGCCCGGCTGCGGTTTGTCGCCCGGCAGGCTGGCCTGACCGACATCATGCTGCAGGGCAACCACATTAGGTTCGCGCCGGTTGAGCTGCCGGACTCCCGCGTGGTCCGGGTCCAGCGGCTGTACCCCGGGACAATCCTCAAGCCGGCTGTCAGTACCATGCTCGTACCGGTGCCGAAGGCGGTACCAGGCACGCGAGCGGGGTCTGGCAGCACGCGGGCCGGTACCGGGCAAACCATCTCACTCGGCGCGCCTCCGCTCCGCGACCAGGAACTGCTGGCCTGGTGCGAGGAGCTGATCGAGGCTGTGCTGGGCGGACTGACGCCAGCCGGTACGGCCCAGGCCGGGCCTGGTACCGCCGGAGACGATCCGGAGGGCCAGGGGTGAGCAGGAACCTCAGCGTGAGGAGGACCATCGTCGTGCCGCGCACCTCGATGAAACTGGCTGCGGCCTTGGCCGTCGCAGGCCTGGCCGTGTCCGGATGCAGCACGACCAGGATGGGTGCCGCGGCGCTCACCGGCGGCGGACGGATCTCCACGGCGAAACTCACCGGAGAGGTCGCCAACCTCAACTCTGCCTATGCCGCGGACCAGGCCAAGGGGGTCAAGCCGCAGCGCCCGGTGAACCAGGAAGCCCAGCAGGTTCTTACCTGGCTCATCGTGTTCAAGATCTACGGGAGGCTGGCCGCGCAGCACAACGTCTCCGTGACGAACGCGCAGGCCGAGCAGGTGAAGAATGCCTATGCGCGGGTGGCCAGCCAAGACGGCGTCGATCTGGACGAGTTCCTGTCGGCCGGCTACGCGTTGCCGCCCGACTTGCAGTCGCAGTTCTTCCAGGCGGGGGCGATCGGGACTGCCGTCGACAACCAGCTCGATGGCGGCAAGACGCCCACGACCTCGGCGGGCCAGTCGGCGTTGAGTTCCAGGTTCAGCCGTGAGGCCTGCCTGGCTGCAAAGGATCTTGCCATCAACGTCAATCCGCAGTACGGCGAGTTCGACTACACCGTGTTCGAGGTCGTTCCGGCGCCACCGACCCTGGCCGCCGATCCGACCCCGTCGCCGACAACGTCGGTGCTGCTCACGCCGCCCTGCTAGGCGCGGGTGAGCCTGGTGAGCGAGCCGGCAGCCGCCGGGCAGACGCCGACTGGGGCTGGGTCGGACCACGTACCCGGATCGCGACTGCTCGACCTGGTGGCGGTCATGGATACGCTCCGCACCGGCTGCCCGTGGGACGCCAGGCAGACCCACGAGAGCCTTGCCCCGCACCTGCTCGAGGAGACCTACGAGGCCATCGACGCGCTCGCATCCGAAAATCAGCAGGCCTTCCGCGACGAACTCGGCGACGTACTCCTGCAGGTCGTCTTCCATGCCAGGGTGGCGCAGGAGCGGACTGACGGGACCGGCTACACGATCGACGATGTGGCCGACGGGATCATCTCGAAGCTGACCAGGCGACATCCGCACGTGTTCGCAGACGTGACCGTCTCCGGGCCGGATGAGGTCAAGCAGAACTGGGACGCGATCAAGGCGGCCGAGCGGGCAGCAACGGCCGCGGGGCCCGTCTCCGCGCTGGACGGAGTGCCGCTCAGCCAGCCGGCCTTGTCCCTCGCCGCCCAGCTGTTGCGCCGAGCCGGCCGGGCCGGCGCCCCGCATGAGCTGGCTGAGCTGCCCGAGGGACCGGCCGTGACCGAGCTGGGCCGGCGGCTGTTTGCGCTGGTGGTCGAGGCGCAAGCGGATGGCCTCGATCCCGAGCTTGAGCTCCGGGCCGCCGCCAGGGCCTACGCAGACCGGGTGCGCGGCTG
>JASIBJ010000558.1 GCA_030045215.1 Streptosporangiaceae bacterium
GCGGGGCGAGGAATCCTCCGGCGCGCCGCGGCGGGTCCGCCGGATGGGCCGCTAGCTTGACGTAACTATCGCGCGCTAGATATACTGAGCAGAGTAATCTGGCAGAGATCTTACGAGGAGGAGAAATGGCCGATCAGGAGTATCAGAACGAGATCATGAAGGCGATCAGCAAGAGCCAGGCGGCCGTGGTGGAAGCCATCGAGAAGTGGGCCGCCACCGTCCACTCCATGAAGCCCGAGCTGCCCGAGCTCAACCTGCCGTTTGCCGACAGCCTGAACATTGCCGACAAACTGCCCAAGCCAGAGGACTTGGTGAAGAACGCCTACGACTTCGCCGAGCAGCTGCTTGCCAACCAGCGCAAGTTCGCCGAGGACGTGCTGAAGGCGGCAGCCCCGCTGCGCGGCGACGCGAGTAACGGCGGCAAGGGCGGCAAGACGAGCAAGGCCTGACGAGCAGGTCCGCATGACCCGAACCCCTGGATGCGAGTCGCATCGGGGGTTCGGCGCGCGCCTGGGGTGACGTGCGACACGTGCTCCGCGCGCATTCGGCTACCGACCGCGAGCCTGGACGGGAGAACCATGGCCAGCCAGTGGGACGCACAGATGGAGGCGTTCGGCGCGTTCATCCGCAGCCAGCGGAAGCTGGCTAACCTGACGCTTCGCCAGCTCGCCGAGCTGACCAGCCTCTCGAACCCGTACCTGAGCGAGCTGGAGCGAGGCATGCACCAGCCGACGGTGCGGGTGCTCAAGCAGCTGTCCGACGCGCTCAACGTGTCGGCCGAGATGCTGCTCACCCAGGCTGGCCTGCTGGGGCGAGAGGACACCGCGCAAGCAGACCACGGTCGGTCTGCCGCCGACACCGTCGAGCGCGCGATCCGGACCGATGACCAGCTCGACGAGAGCCAGAAGGCCGCGTTGCTGGCGGTCTACCAGAGCATGACCAGGGCGCAGCCGCCGCAAAGCTGAGGCGGACCCGTTCCTGAGCAGGCTCCGCTGAGTCTGTCGTCAGGGAAGGCGCTCGGACGTAATACCCCTTCTCCTCACGAGTAGGAAATTTCTGCCACCGAGCTTTCCAGTACCCCCTTCTGCGATGCCCCGATTCGGAGGACGATGGCAACGACGGCGTGGATCGGAGGTGGATCCTCGGTGAAGTCACGGCTGATCGCCTTGCATCTGTTCCGGCGCGACGCGAATCCGCTGCACCGGGGCGTGGACCGGGCCGAGGCCGTCGTCATGACCATGCTGATCGCTGGCTTTGTCGTGGCCTGGGTCGTGGCGGCGATCTTCACCGGACGCTGGGCGGACCAGGAGACCCTGGCGGCCGAGCACGCCGAGCGCGGCGTGCATCCGGTCTGGGCGACCCAGCTGGAGAGCGGTGCCGAGGCGCCTTCGATGACGGAGCTGAACGTGGCCTGGGTGCCGGCCGAATGGAAGCTGCCCGGCGGGCGGGAAGGACGCGGTCAGATTCCCGTCGCACTCAACTCGAGGGCCGGGCAGCGGACAATGATCTTCGTTGACCCGCAGGGCCAGGAGGTCCGCCCGCCGCTGGACTCCGCTGACGTGCACTACCAGGTGGCGTTCACCGTGTTCTCGATCACCATGGCCTTCGGCATCTTGTTCGGGCTCGCCTACGCGGGCGTGCGGCTGCTGTTCAACCGGCGCCGCATGGCCTGCTGGCAGCGAGACTGGGACGCGGTCGGGCCGACCTGGTCGCGGCAGGGCGGCTAGCCGGACCGGCTCACCCAGAGGGCGCCGATGCAGTCGGCGAGGTGCCCTTCCGGACGACGACCACCGGGCAGAACGCGTGGTGCACGCAGTGCAGGCTGACCGAGCCGACCAGCATCCCCGTGAACGCACCGTGGCCGCGCGAGCCAACGACAAGCAGGTCAGCCTCGCGCGACGCGTCGACCAGCACCTGGGCCGGGTGGCCGTAGCCAATCTCCGACTCGACCTCGGCACCGGGCGCCCCGACCGCAATCGCATGGGCCAGGTGCTCGGACATCTCTGTGCGGACCTCATCGGTGATGGACTTGGGCGCGACACCAGGCGGGGCAGGCCCGACGACCGACGGGTAATGCCAGACCAGCAGGGCGCGGATCCGCGCACCGCACGCCGTTCCGTAGCGCGCCGCCCAGCTCAATGCCCCGACGGACTCCGGGGAGCCGTCGACGCCGACCACGATCAGTTCCCGCTCAGTTGTCATCGTCCCTCGCTCGTCATCGCGCGCTGCTCAGGTCCCCGGCGGGGGACAGACCTCGTGCACCCACGTGCCGTCAGCCCGGCGCCTTACCTCATCGCCCGGCTGAATCGGCCGGCCGCAGCGGGCGCAGCTCTGCGCCGGCGCCGCCTGCAGCTCGTTCTCGTCATGCGGGTCGGCTTCCATGGCATCCAGGGTCGTGTCCCTGTGCGTGGGCCACGCGATGTTGTCCCTGAAGACGATGAAGTCAGGCTCAACCCTGGGGGCTTCCTCGGGGTTACGGTCTCCGATGGGCTCGGGGTGGAGTTCCCCGACATCCGGGAACGAGAGGTCGGGTTCGTCAGATTCTGGCGGTACCGTCATGGTGCCTCCCGGTTTCCTCGGGCCGTGCCGGGCAAAGAGCCTACAAGATCGCTGCTCCCTCAGCGTAGCCAAAACCGGAGAGCCAGCAGCTTACGAAAGCAGAGCGCCCGCAGCCGGCGACCAACGGCAGCCGCGAGCTCACTGCTCGGACAGGATTGCCTCAAGTTCGGCCAGCGGATCGCGCAGCACCGGGCCAGTGGTCTGCACCCAGGCTCCGCGGATCGTCCCGGCGAACGGGAACGGGGCCGCGTATCCGGTGCCGATGGCCGGCCCCCACTCGTAGCCACAGGTGAGCCCGGCGCCGACGCCGTTGAAGCCAGAAGGCGTGAACCGGGGGATGACCGCCCGGCCGACGTCGCGCCCGTCGCAGCGCAGCACGCCGCTGCCGCCGAGGCCATCGTCCTTGATGAACTCGTACTCGACCCGGTGCCCGCCCGCCGGAATGACCTCGGCCGACTCCACGACGTGCCGCTCCTTGCCGTACAAGTTGTGCACGTAGCGCAGCCGGCCGCCGAGGATGTGCAGGGACCAGCCGCCCAGTACCGAGCCGAGCGCCAGCAGCACGCCGTCAGCCTCGCCGGGCTCGCCGGTCACCAGGTCGACGATCAGCGTGTGCGAGCGGTTGCGCACGTTCACGGCGACCGACTCGGGCACCTGCGCCCCGCCGGGGAAGTACCGGTACTGCGAGCGCGGCCGCCGCCGGTCGGGCTTGGGGTGGACGATTGCCCAGAGCACCCGGTTGTCCAGCGGCAGGACCTGGTTGCGGCGGGCCTCCTGCCACCAGAGCTCGGTCAGCTCGTGCAGCAGGCGCGGGTGCTCGCCGGCCAGGTCGCGGGTTTCCGACAGGTCCTCGGCCACGTGGTACAGCTCCCAGACGTCGTCGTCGAACGGGGCGTTCGGGTCCTGGTCGTCATACAGCGGCGCGATCGGGTGGAACGTTACCGCCTTCCAGCCGCGGTGGTAGATCGCGCGCGAGCCGAACATCTCGAAGTACTGGGTGTCGTGCCGCTCTGGGGCTGCGCTGCCGTCGGCGGGCAGCAGGTAGGCGAAGCTCACGCCGTCGACGGGTGCCTGCGCGATGCCCTCGATCTGCGCCGGAGGCTCGATCCCGGCCAGCTCGACCAGGGTCGGCAGCACATCGATGGCGTGAGTGAACTGGTGGCGGATGGCGCCGGGCTGGATCGGGCCTCCCGGCCAGGAGATGATGCAGGGGTCGGCCACTCCGCCCTCGTGGACCTCGCGCTTCCACCGGCGGAACGGCGTGTTCCCGGCCATGGTCCAGCCCCACGGGTAGTTGTTGTGGGTCAGCGGCCCCCCGATCTGGTCGAGTCTGGCGAACATCTCCTCCGTCGGCGCCGGGTCGATGTTCAGCATCCGGATGTCATTGATCGAGCCCTGAGCGCCGCCCTCGGCACTGGCCCCGTTGTCGGAGACGATCAGGACGATGGTGACGTCGGACTCGCCTAGTTCCGATATGAAGTCGAGCATCCGGCCAATCTGCTCGTCGGCGTGCGACAGGAATCCGGCGAAACATTCCATGAACCGGGCGGCAACCGCGCGCTCGGTCGCATCCAGGCTGCTCCAGGGCGGCACCCAGTCTGGCCGCTGCGAGAGCGCGGTCGAGGGCGGCAGCAGGCCGGCGGCGAGCTGGCGCTCGAAAATCTGGTCACGCCAGGCGTCCCAGCCGAGGTCGAACCGGCCCCGATACCGCTCCAGCCAGCGAGCCGGCGGCTGGTGCGGCGAGTGGCACGCTCCGGTCGCGAAGTACAGGAAGAACGGCCGGTCGGCGTCGACCGCGCGCAGGTCGCCGAGGAACTCGATCGCGCGGTCCGCCAGGTCCTCGGTCAGGTGATAGCCGTCCTCGATCGACCGCGGCGGGCGGACGCTGTGGTTGTCGTGGAAGAGCGCTGGCACGAACTGGTGGGTCTCGCCGCCGTGGAAGCCGTACCAGCGGTCGAAGCCGCGGGCCAGCGGCCAGGTCGCGCGGGATGCGGCCATGTTCGTCTCGTCCTCGGGGGACAGGTGCCACTTGCCGACCGCGTAGGTCGCGTACCCGGCTGCCCGCAGGATCTCCGGCAGGTAGCCGTTCTCGCGCGGCGGCTTGCCCCAGTAGCCGGGGTAGCCGATGGCCAGGTCGGCGATCCGGCCCATGCCGCTGCGGTGATGGTTCCGGCCGGTGAGCAGGCACGCACGGGTCGGTGAGCAGAGTGCCGTGGTGTGGAAGTTGGCCAGCCTGACGCCGCCGGCGGCCAGCCCGTCGAGCACCGGGGTGTGGATGTCGGAGCCGTAGCAGCCCAGCTGGGCGTAGCCGACGTCGTCGAGGACCACGAGCACGATGTTCGGCGCTCCCGGCGGCGGAGTCGGCTCCGGTGGCCACCAGGGCTCGGAGTCCCGCCAGTCGCGGCCGATAGTCCCGCCGAACTCATGCGCCACTGCAGCACGTCCTCTCGGCCTGCGAAGCGTTCGTCTCCGGTGAACTTAGCTGGCCAGTCTGTAGTTTGTGTGCGTGGCCGTCGAGTACACCGCTCCCCGCGCGGGACACCGTCTCAGGGACGTCGGCCGTTACGTGCTCGGGGTGCTCATCGGGGTCCTGATCCTGTTCCTGCTCTTCGGTAAGCGGTCACAGCTGACCGCCTCCTGGCACCAGCTTGGCCGGGTGAGCATCGGCTGGGTCGGCGCGGCGGTCACGGCCGAGGCGACGTCGCTGTGGGCGTTCGCGTTCCTCCAGCGCCGGGTGCTGCGGCTCAGCGGAACCCGGATTCGGTTGCCCGCGCTCTACCTGCTGACCCTGGCCAACGACGCCATCGCGAACACGGTGCCGGGCGAGCCGGCGGTTTCCAGCGCCTACCGCTACCGGTACTACCGGCGGCGCGGCGCCAGCGGGGCGAGCGCCGGCTGGACGATCTTTACCATCCTGATCGCCCAGGCGATCGGGATGTCGCTGCTCCTCCTCGTGGGCGTGCTCGTGGCGCTGGCCGCGAGCACGAGCCTGATCGGCGCGGGAGTCGCGATCCTCGGGCTGGTCATCGTCGTCGGCGCGGGAGCGGTGCTGGTCCGGCGGGACCTGGTGCTGCGGGCGGCCGGCGCGCTGGTACGCGGTTGCCGGCGGGTGACCGGGCATCCGCGCGGGAGCATCGGCGCTCGGATCGAATCCACGCTGGCGCGGATGCGGGAGATCCCGCTGACCCGGACGTCCACCGCCGCGATCGTCGCGATCGCGGTCGCGGTCTGGGGCTGTGACTTCCTGTGCCTGGTCTGCAGCTTCCGGGCTGTGCACGGCTCCATCCCGTGGGACGGCGTGCTGGTGGCCTACGGCGCGGCTCAGGTCGTCGGGTCGTTGCCGGTCGTGCCGGGTGGGCTGGGCATCGTGGAGGGCAGCCTCGCGGTCATCCTCATGGCCTACGGCGCCAGCCGGGTCATCGCGCTATCCGCGGCGATCGTTTTCCGCCTGGTCAGCTTCTGGCTGGCGATAGCCATCGGCTGGATGAGCGTCGGGGTCATCGCCTACCAGGGGCGGCGGCGGGCCGACCCGGCGACGTCCGACGCTATGTTCCTGAGCCATTCCGCGCCGCCCGATCTCGACGGCTGACGCCGCAGGATGAGAAGCGCGACATCGTGCGACCAGCCCGTCGGCGTACAGGAACACCAGCGTGCCCGGCGGTCTCTACTCGGTGGTTACGTGCCGGGGCGTGCGCTGGATCCGCTCTCGCCGCTCATATCCAGGTGACGCCTTAGGAGAGATTGAGTGAGACATCCGGATCGCCGGTGATACACAGTGGCTGAACCGGGCCGACCGCGAACGAGGAAGAGGCGGCAAAGTCGGCTCGGCAATGACTGCGCGGAATCACCGGCCAGCTCAGTTTCCGGCTCCAGGCGACACGACCGCTCACGCGGAGTACAACACAGCGCCGTGCAGGCGCGCTTAGTGCCCGGGCACGATGCGGGTCAAAAGAGTTAGGAGCGGAACGCGGCGTAGATGATCGCGGCCACCCGGTCGTTCATCTCTTCTCTGGGCAGCTGAACTTCCACGGCGCTGAGCAGGTAGTTGACTCGCTCCAGCATCATGAGGCAGGCGAGCGCAGTGAGCTCGGCGTGCGGGGTGGGCTCCGCCGTGCCCTGCGCCTTCTCGGCCGCCGTCATCCCCTGCGTGATCGACTCCGACAGCCGGAAAAGCAGCTGGAGTCCGTCCGCGAAGACCTCTTCGCCGACGATTTCCGCCTGGCTGAGAATGCGAATTACAGTCGCATGGGCGGCGTACGTTTCACTAAATCGCGAAACCCACTGGCGCAGCGCGGCTCGCCCGGACTCATTGCTCGTGACCACCGGGAAATCGTCAGTGATGATCGACATGTCGTGGAGCGCGTCCCGCAGCAGCGTCCGGAATAGGTCGTCCTTGTTAGCGAAATACAGATAGAACGTCCCGTGCGAAGTCTTGGCGCGCCGGACAATATCCTCAACGCGGGTGGCCTGCAACCCAGTTTCCTCGAACTCGGCCAGGCCCGCCTCGAGCAGTCGCCGGATCGTCTCGCGGCCTTGCGCGCCCAAGTCGCGCTGCTGCGCGGGGATGCCGCCACCGTGCGACGGACGCTGCGGGCGAGTCGCCTCGGCCGCCTTGCCGCCGCTCGGGTCGGCGGGCGCGGCGAGGTTGTCGGCGGGCTGAACCCCGCCCGACCTGGGCTTAACAATTGACGGCTGCCGCTGTCCACCGACTTGTGTCGTTGCGTCGCGGTGGACTGCAAGCGTGCGATCGCCATGATGGCCGACCGCCGGTGCGGCGGTGCTGCGCCCCGGCGAGCCCAGCCTAGGTTCCCGCGTCATGTTCGCAGGCTAGTCCTGTACGTCCGCGACGGCCAACGCGCACCCCGATTTCTGGGCGGCAGAAGCACACGCAACATCCGTAACCGGGCTCCGCGCGCGCGAATTCCGGCTACTCTCCGGTGCCACGCGGGCGATTCGGCAGCATCTGCCCCGGGTACAACGGTGTCGGCTCACGGGGAAAGCTCACGTTGGCTCGGGGGGAAAGCTGACGCGCATATCAGGTGACGCACATGTCATTGTTTGCATCCAATTAAGAATCGTGCCGAAGATAGAGATCATGACTTCCGACCGGTCGGCCCCTGCTGCCGCTATGCCCGCAGCAGGCCGGGTGGCCGACGAGTTTGCGACGGAGGAGTCCTGGCTTTCCGACGCCGGCCGGCAGGCACCGGCGAAGGCGGGAAGCGAGAACTTCCCCGTCGCGCTGCGACTGCTGCCCGCCAGGCATCGCCGGCACCTGATGGCCGT
>JASIBJ010000559.1 GCA_030045215.1 Streptosporangiaceae bacterium
GGTTCGGCCCAGCTACCAGAGGCTGATCAGGAACATCGGGGACTACTCGGCCGTGCCGTACTTCACGTCGATCGACCCGGAGACGCAGGAGGGCACGGATATCAGCCTGCCCACCGAACTCGTCGCGCAGAACCAGGCGAACCCACTGGCGCCCTTGGCGCCCCTGTCGTCGGTGATCACAGGGCAGGCCAATGGCCGGGCAGAGACGGACCTGGCCGCCGACGGCGACCCGTTCACCGGCTACCTGGAGTATTTCAGCGGCTTTCCCCAGTCCGACGGCACCCTGGAAGCGGGCTGGGGCGGCACCAGCTTTGTTGCCCCTCAGCTGAACGGATCGGCCGCCGTGATCGACTCCTACCTGGGTCACCGGCTCGGGTTCTGGAACCCGGCGATCTACCGGTTCGCCACGATGCACAACTCGCCGTTCACGCCGATCGACACCAGCGGCCCGAGCAACACGAATCTCTACTACACCGGAACCGGGGGAGCGCTCTACGACCCAGCCACCGGCCTGGGCACGCCGACCCTGTGGAAGCTCGCGGCGGACTTCCGCCACTGGGGCTGACCCGATATCCCTGACGCGGTCCGGCGCCTGACCCCTTCAGGCACCTGCTTCGTCGGGCGATAGGCGAACGGTCCCGCGCGGGACATCGCTCCCGCGCGGGACCTCGTCGCATCTAGGCCAGGTGTTTTGCGGGGTAAGCACCTATTAGTCGTCCTTGCTATCGTGGCCCTGCATCACTTTCACGCCGGGCCCGCGGTTCCTTCGGCGAACGCTGTGGCGGTACTCGCTGATCTGGGTCAGGCCCTCCGCATAGGGGTGGATCGGGCCGCTTACTAGCCTTCTGACCAGCGCCTTTGCCTCGCCGAGATGTCATTTACAGTTTGCCGTGGCGTCACGGCGTGTCGGGTGATTACGGTAGACAAATGCCGCACTGTGAAAGCGTGCGAGTTGCGTATGTGACCGAGTCGTTCCCGCCCGATGTCAACGGCGTCGCGCACACTGCTGTGCGCGTCGCGGAGCACCTGGTGAGCCGGGGGCACGAGCCGTTGGTCATCGCACCCGAGCCAGCCCGCGGGCTGGTTCGACCAGACAGCACTTTCGGATTCCCCGTTGTCCGGGTGCGGTCAGTCGGCCTTCCCGTCTATCCCGGCTTCCGCGTCGGGCTGCCCGGCCACGCGGTTCGAGAGGCCATCGCCCGCCATCGGGCCGACCTTGTGCACCTGGCCGGCCCGTTCGTGCTCGGAGCGGGCGGCTGCGCGGCCGCGCGCAGGCTAGGCATCCCGATCGTGACCGTCTACGCCACCGACCTGCCCGCATACGCCCGCTCGTATCACACCGGCCGGATTGGCCAGGCGATCTGCTGGCGCAGGCTGCGGAAGATCCACAACGCCGCAGACCGGAACCTCGCCCCGTGCACTGCCACCGCGGCTGAGCTTGATGCCAACGGCATCGAGCGGGTGTGGATCTGGGCCAGGGGCGTCGACAGCGTCCGGTTCGATCCGGCCAAGCGAAGCGAAGAGCTCCGTGCCAAGCTGGCGCCAGGCGGCGAGTTGCTGGTCGGCTACGTCGGCCGTCTCGCGGCGGAAAAGCGGGTTGACCTGCTCTGCGAGGTGGCCGAGTTGCCGGGGGTGCGATTGGTCATCGTCGGCAGCGGGCCCGCCGAGGCGGCGATCCGCAGGGCCGTGCCCAATGCGGCATACCTGGGTCAACGTGGCGGGGAAGACCTCGCCATTATTTATGCCAGCCTCGATGTGTTCGTGCACAGCGGCCCGCACGACACATTCGGCCAGACCCTCCAGGAGGCTGCCGCCAGCGGCCTGCCGGTGGTGGCCCCGGCTGCCGGCGGTCCGCTCGACCTCGTCAGGGACGGGATTACCGGGTTCCTGGTCCGCCCGGGTGACGCCGCCGCGATGGCTGAGGCGGTCGGTAAGCTCGCCGCGGATCCGCGGCTGCGAGCGGCCCAGAGCGGCGCCGCGCGGGAGACGGTGATCGGCCGCAGCTGGCCAGTCATGTGCGATGAGCTGATTGACCACTACGAGGCGGTCCTGGCGTCGAGTCGCCAGGCGAGCCGCACGGCCTATGCTGCTGCCGGAGAGTTGCACGGCACAGTAGCGGGAACGCACCGGAAGACGGCCGGAGCCGGTGCCGAGGCCGATGAGACGCCCAAGGCAGAGGTGGCGGCATGACAACCTTCGTTGCCCTCGGGGATTCGATCACGCTTGGCGTGGGAGACCCGGTGCGGGTCGCCGACCCGGAGACGGGCCGGAGCCGGCGGGCCTGGCGCGGGTGGGCCGCCCTGCTCGCCGAGGGGCTCTGCGATCCGGAACTGCACATCGTGGCCGGCAACGGGGCGTGCTCCGCCGACGTGGAGCGCGACCAGCTGCCGCGCGCCCTCCAGCTGCGGCCCGATATTGCGAGCGTCGTCGTGGGGATTAACGACACGCTGCGCCCGAACTTCGACCCGGCCCGGATCGAGGCGGCCGCAGCGCACACGATCGGGGCGCTGCGGGCCGCCGGGGCTGAGGTCCTGACGCTGCGCCTGCCCGATCCGGGCCGGATGCTCGGCGCGCCGAGTTTCTTCGCGCGGCCGCTGGCCAGGCGGGCACGGCAGATCAACACCGTCATGGACGGACTGGCCGGGCGTTTCGGCACCCTGCACTTCGACGCGGCCAGTGACGAGGTCGTCTACGACAAGCGGATGTGGGCCGTCGACCGGCTGCACCCAAGCGAGCGCGGCCACCGGTACATCGCCGGGCGGTTCCACCAGATGCTGGCTGCAAAGGGCTTCGCTCTCGGCCCGGAGCCCGACCCTGAACCGGGCAACAGGCCGCCGACCAAGGCGGCCCAGTTCGCCTGGATGGCAACCAAGGGCACGGCCTGGGTTGTGCGTCGTTCAACCGACCTGGTGCCGAACCTGCTCGCCCTGGCCTACGCCGAGTGGCGGGCCGGCCCGGAGGCCGATCCCGACGAGCAGGCGGGCCTGGATCTGGCCAAGCTCCCTGGTAACGCCTTAGCCGTGCTCACGCCGTCACCGGCGCTGTCGCCGTCTCCGGCGCCGCGGTCAGGCGCACCGCTGTCGACCCGCGCGGATCAAGATCTAGTCGGGACGGGTCCGGTCGGTTAGTTTTTGTCGGCATGACGTGGCAACCGGAACTGGATGAACTGCGCCGCCGCCAGGAACTCGCGGAACGGATGGGCGGGCCGGAGAAAGTCAGGCGGCAACGCGACGCCGGCCGGCTGACGGTCCGCGAGCGGATCCACGAGCTGCTGGATGAGGGGTCGTTTCACGAGATCGGCGCGCTGGCCGGCAGCGCCGCCTACGACGAGTCCGGCGCGCTCGCGAGCTTCACCCCGGCGAATTTCGTCACCGGCACCGGGCTTCTGAACGGCCGGAAGGTCGTCGTTGGTGGCGACGATTTCACGGTTCGAGGCGGGGCCGCCGACGCTGCGATTGCCGGCAAGCAGATCTATTCCGAGCAGCTGGCCAACGAGCTGCGGCTGCCGATCATCCGGCTAGTCGAGGGCACCGGCGGCGGCGGCAGCGTCAAGACACTCGAGCGCAGCGGGCACACCTACGTGCCGGTCAACCCTGGCTGGGACTACGTGGTCGATAACCTCTCCACAGTGCCGGTGGTGGCGGCCGGGCTCGGTCCGGTCGCAGGGCTCGGCGCAGCCCGGCTGTGCGCCGCCCACCTGTCGATCCTGGTCGAGGGCACCGCGCAGCTCTTCGTCGCCGGACCGCCAGTGGTCAGCTCAGGCGTGGGCGAGCAGGTCGACAAGGAGCAGCTTGGCGGGGCACGCGTTCATGCGCGGAACGGGGCGGTCGACCTGATCGCCGCGTCCGAAGCCGACGCTTTCCTGCTGATCAGGAGATTCCTCTCGTACCTGCCGCAGAGCGTATTTGAGTTGCCGCCGGTCGTGATCGCCGACGACCCGGTCGGGCGCCGGGCCGCAGCGCTGCTGGACGCGGTCCCGCGGGACCGGCGCCAGCCATACCGGATCAGGCCGATCCTGGCCGCGGTGTTCGACACCGCTTCGGTCCTGGAGGTGCAACGGTACGGCGGCTCCATCGTGACGGCGCTGGCCCGGCTCGACGGGCATCCGGTCGGCGTCGTCGCGTGTGACCCGTACGTGGCCGGCGGTTGCCTAACGGTCGAGGGCGCCGAGGCGGTCATCAGGCTCGCCGACCTGTGCTCGGCGTTTCACCTTCCGGTCGTCACGTTCACCGATCAGCCGGGCCTGCTGATCGGCACCAGGGCCGAGCAGCGGGCCACGATCCGGCACGGCGTGCGGGCCATCAGCGCGGTCTACCAGGCAGCCGTCCCCGGAGCCGAGATCATCGTCCGGCGGGTATTCGGCGTCGGCGGCGCGGGCCTGACCAACCGCCACCGGCTGACCCGCCGCTGGGCCTGGCCATCGGCGGACTGGGGATCGCTGCCGGTCGAAGGCGGCATCGAGGCCGCCTACCGGGCCGACCTAGAGCGGGCCGACGACCCCGTAGCCTTGCTGGCCGAGATCCGGGCCCGGCTGGACGCCGTGCGCAATCCGATGCGAACAGCTGAGCGGTTCGGCGTCGAGGAGATCATCGACCCGCGCGATACCCGGCCGCTCCTGTGCGACTGGGTCCGCGACGCCTACGCGGTCCTGCGGGGCGGCCAGCTTGGGGGCCCGTCCTTCGGCCTCCGGCCCTGACCCGGGTCCGACGGCCTGAGTCGGGCTCTGGACCGGGCAGGAACGCGGCCCATCCGACTCAGGCCGTCACCGGCTCGACCGCCAGCCCGTCTACCGGCTCATCCGGTATCGCCTCGGTGTCGCGCATCCGCATGAGCGGCGAGGCCAGGAGCCAGATCGTGGCCAGGTTCATTCCGATTGCCCCGACCCACAGCGCATCGCGATTGCCGAGCCAGCTGCCGAGAGCACCGCCAAGCAGGCCGCCCAGCGGCAGCGTGCCCCACACGATGAAGCGGATCGTCGCGTTCATCCGGCCCAGGAGCCGCGGCGGGCACAGCAACTGCCGGAAGGATGCCTGGTGCACGTTGTACACGACGCCGCCGAGGCTGAACATGAACATGCCGACCGCGTAGCAGATGACGCGGATGCCTGGTTGGGTGAGCGGGAGCAGCAGCGCGAACGGCCCGGTGACTGCCATGGACACCCAGATGATCCGGGCCGAGCCGATCCACCGGCGCAGGAGGCTGCAGCTGAGCGCGCCGACAACGCCACCGATCGCGGCCAGCGAGGTCAGCAGGCCGATGGTGCTGGCGTCCAGGTGGATCTGGCGGACCAGGAACACCACGCTGACCGCGGTGACCGCCGAGGAGAACAGGTTTGAGGTCGAGGTGCAGCCGGCGATCATCCGCAGGATGGGCTGCCTCAGCACGAACCGCAGCCCCTCGGACATCTCCTGCCGGAGGCTGGACTCGCCGGACCGCTCGGGCGCGGGCTCGCGCTCGCGGATAGCCAGGAGCGAGACGACTGAAACGACGAACGTGCTCGCGTTGGCCACGAACGCCACCGGGGCGCTCAGCAGGCCGATGAGGAACCCGCTGGCGGACGGGCCGCTGACCTGGGCTATCGAGACCGTGGCCTGCAGCTTGGCGTTGGCCTCGGCCACGTGCTCGCGTCCGACCAGACCCGGCACGTAGGACATGTAGGCGACGTCGAAAAAGACCGTCGCTATCCCCTGGACGAAGGTCACGACGTAGAGCTGCCAGAGAGTCAGCACACCCAGGCCGTAGGCGACGGGCACGGAGGCGAGCAGCAGCGCGCGGATGATGTCCGCCCAAATCATGACGGACTTCCGGCGCATCCGGTCGACCCAGGCGCCGGCCGGCAGCCCGACGAGGAGGAAAGCCGCGTAGCCCGTGGTGGTCAGCAGCCCGACCTGGAACGTCGAGGCGTGCAGCACGAGAACGGCAGCAAGCGGCATTGCGAGCGTGGTGATCTGGCTGCCGAACTCGCTGACGGACTGTCCGAACCACAGTCGGCGAAAGCCCTTGTGGGCGACTAGCTTGGCGCTCCGCTTGCGATGCGCGCCGGGCTTGCGATGCGCGCCGGGCTTATGGCGAGGCGGCGCAGTCGCGATCACCAGTAGAGTGTTGTCAATCGATAGAGACTTGTCAACTGGTACTCTCAGCGTCATGTCGGCAAACGCAGCGCTAGGCGAACCACCGGGCGGCCACAGCGAGCCTCTACCTGGGCGCCCGGCGACGCTCCAGGAGGCCAGGGCCCTGGCGCATCCCCTGCGGCTGCGCATCCTGCGCCAGTGCCTGGATCGGGCGCTGACAAACTCGGAGCTGGCGGCGGCCCTCGGCCAAAAGCCCGCGACCATGCTCTATCACGTCCGCACGCTGCTGCGTACCGGATTCCTTACCGAGCTCCCGCCGCGGCCCGGCCCCCGCGGGACCGTGGAGAAGCCGTACCGATCCACCGGCAAGTCGTGGCAGGTCGATCACCCCATGACCAACGAGGACGGGACGCTCCGGGCAATCTTCGAGGCAGTTGCGGCGGAGGTAGACGAGGCCGGACCGGACTCCGTGCTGGAAGGCGTGCGGATGGCCATGCGCCTGCGTCCCGATCAGCTCACCGAGCTCCAGGCCCAGATACGGTTCCTGATCAGTCAGTATCCCGCCGGACCCGACTACATAGCCCAAGACGAACTGCCAGGCACGGACCCCTACGCGATGCTGCTTGTCTTGCACCGGCGCGCCTCGTAGCGACGGCGACGGCCGGGCGAGTCGGCTGCGAGAGGGCGACCGAGCCCGACGAGCCGGGCCGGGCCGGCCGCGGGAGGGCTGCGTCTACGGAGACGCCTGCGGCGGAGCGGCCAGGGGGACGCTGTCGCTCGTCGGCGTCGGCCCGCGCCAGTGCCCGTTGAGGCACCAGACGACGAGCGCTATGGCCGTCACGAGCATGACCAGCGGCGCCAGGTGCTGAAGGAACTGCTTCTGGAGCTCGTGCGGCAGGCTGGTGAGCCGGCGCGTCGGGTGCAACCCTCGGCCGGGCATGTCCGCGATGGTCAGCGCCGTCAGCCACGCGATGGCGAGCCAGTCGATCCGCGTTGCCGGATAGAAGACCAGCACGCAGATGATCATTACGCTGTACCAGGCAAACTGGTCGGGCCAGAGCAGCAGCCAGGTCAGGCCGAGCGCCAGCGCGGCACGGACGGCCTGACCCTCCCGCTGTCCCGCGGTCAGCCCGGCCGGCAGCCGGGTGATCGCCAGCCAGGCGACGGGGATCAGCAGGCAGGCAGCCGCGATCGCGGCAAACTTGAGGCTGAGCCCGAGGTGGTGCAGGAATGGCCCGTAGAACCCGTAGAAGCCATATCCGGTGACGTCCGCGGCCCGCGACACAGGTGCCTTAATCGCAGCCATGCCGGACGCAGCGTAGGAGGGCACCAGGAACAGGAGGGCACCGCCCACGGCCACCAGCAACTCGCGGATGTGGCGACGGAATGCCCAGCAGAGCGCCAGCAGGAACAGCGCGTAGTTTGCCTTGATGTCCATGGCGGCGCCCACGCACAGGCCGGCCAGCAGCGCACGCCAGAGCGGAGGGCCGGATACCCACCGGTCAGCTATCAGCAGCCCGGCCAGGCCGGCGGCGGCGGCGACCAAGTCGATGTGCCCGGCCGCGATCAGGTTCCAGAGCAGCAGCGGGTTGGCGGTCCACAGCACGTGTGCCCTGGCCCGCGCCGTCGGGTCGTCTCGCAGCAGCCGGTCGGCGGCATACGCGACACCGGCGAAGGCGAAGGCGTTCACCACCTTGAGCCAGAACACCGTTCTGGCCAGCGACGTGCCGCTGAGCTTGGCCGCGACAAACTGCTCGAACGTAGCCAGCGGTCCGTACACGCTCGGTATGTGCTCCCAGCCTCCCGGCACCCCCGCGGCGTGGGTCAGCAGCCGGTACTGCAACGGCACCATCACGTAAGGGCTGTGGCCAAGCGCAGATATCTGTCCGTACACGGCGTAGTCGAGGGCGTCGGTCGACCCGACCGGAGGCAGCACGGTCAGTATCACGAGGGCGAGCACTCCGGTTACCACGAGGGTCCGGACGGGCAGCGTCTCGCCGCGGCGAAGGGCCACCAGGGCCGCGATCACCCCGGCGCCGCCCAGCGCGCCGGAGAGCCAAACGGCCAGGACGAGATACCGGGCCGGCAGCTTTTGCGCTATTTCCCAGGGCGGCCCCAAGTGCGGCATGGGTATGGACGGGGGCATCCAGCTAGCGCGAAGCATCGAGGCGGCGATCATTATGATCACCGCGGCGATGATGACCCCCGTTGCCCACGGGCCAATCGCATGACGAATGCGCTTGGTATCCGTATGAGCCGGTTCCGCCTGTGCAACCGGCCGGACTTTCGTTTCGCTATTTCCGCTCATTGTGATCTCGGTAGAAGACCCAGAGGACTCGGCTAGCACGGACGGGCATCTCAGGCAACCCGCACCTGCGGAGTGCTTCGCGACATGGCTCGCGCCCAGGTCAATCTACCGTCTGAGACTACCGAACCATGTGATAAGTACTCAACCGCAGCACAAGCTGACTAAGAGAGTTTCGGCCTGTAGTGGAAACAAACGGAGAACGAAAAGTGCGTGCGAAGTTACTTCTTCCCTCAATCTGCTAGACGACACGCTCTGTGCCGGCGCAAATCCGGATAGCTATGCCATGACTAAGTAAATCGAAAGTAAGTAATTTAACTGCCCAAGCCGCGATAGCGCAGGCACGACGTCCTTCGCCGCCTGCCCGAGGTACCGGCGTGGCTGGTGAGGCTGCGACGTAAAGCGCGGCGTTGCGCCGTGTGCCAAGCTCCTGCAGGCGCGACCCGGCGAGCACGTGCAAGCTCCCGCTGCCACGCCAGGTTGCGGGCGTTCCGGTCAGGCGCCCGTGCTGGGTGCGAGCCGGAGCCCGAATCCCCAGTTCAGCAGGCGCGCCGCCGCGAGCGCGGCGGTGTCAGGGCCGGTGACAGGGCTGCCGAGCACGTCGCCGATCAGCGTCACTCCATGGCGGACCGCCTCGAACAGCAGGCAGTGCTTGGCCGCGTTGGTGTAACCGGTCTTGATCCCGTCAGCACCGGGATAGTTGCCGATCAGGCCGTTGGTGTTACTCCACCAGTATGCGTGGCGCAGGCCCTTCTTCGCCGGGACCTGGAAGAAGGGCTGGGACACGATCGACCGGAACACAGTCGACTTCATCGCCGTCATGCCCAGCGTGAGCAGGTCGGCCGGGGTCGAGTAGGTGGAGTACTCGGTGGGGTAGGGCAGCCCGTCCGGACTGGTGAAGTGCGTATGGAGCATGCCGAGTTGGCGGGCGGTCGCATTCATCTTGGCGAGGAAGGCCGTCATCCCCGGGCCGTAGGTCATGGCCAGCACGTAGGCGGCGTCGCAGCCGGACTGGAGCAGCATCGCTTCCAGCAGGTCGCGCACGGACAGGACGTCGCCAGGGCGCAGGCCTGCGCTCTCTGCCTGGTACTTCGCGACGTACGCGAGCACGTTCCTCGGGATGCGGATTTCCCGGTTGAGGTTGCCTTCCCTGAGCACGATCAGCGCGGTCATGACCTTGGTGATGCTGCCGATGGGCCGTTCGGTGTTGATCTGTCGGCTCCACAGCAGCCGCATGTTGCTCGCGTCGGCCAGCGCGCCGCCCGCGGCGGCGATCTTCGTGGGAGTGGTCGATACCTGAGCGACCGGGAACACCGGCTGGGTGGCCTGCGCGGCCGACTCGCCAGCGCGGCCCGCCCGATGGACGTGCTGGGGTGAAGACGCATGAACCCAGTTGCTGGAGCAGCCGGCCAGGCTCGCGGCAAGCACCGCTCCGGCCGCCGCGAGCGATGTCAGTCGGGCCGCGATCCGCATCCTGCTCCCGTCTCGCTAGCCGAAAGTCGCTCCGCTCGACTTTATCGTTTCTGCCGGGTTTGTGATACCTGGTCGGGAACCCTGGGCTAGAGCCCGTGCTCGGCGCAGAAGCGCGCGACCTCATCGAGTTCGACGTCGGCGTCCTCCGACTTCGCGACGCCGGGCCCGGCCACCCACCAGTCGGCCCCTGGCAGTCCGGCGGACAAGTAGGCGCGGGTACCGGGCTGCCAGTGCCGCCCCGCGCGGCGGGGACGCGCGACAACTTCGCCGTGTGCGGGCTCCCAGAGCCGGACTAGGCCGGTCTCTTCGCCGAGCACGACGGCGTCGTACCACCGCCAGACCACCGTCTCGGCCCTGCCCGCGCCGATCGCCACTGCCACCAGGTGACCGGGTGACACCCGCTCGGTCCGGGGCGAAGGGAAGGCGCTCGCATAATGAGCCGATGAAAGCCGTCCCGCCCGGAGAATCTGACACGCATCCTCGCGAACGCGCAGGACGATCCCGCAACGCAGCCGCGGGGGAGTAACGCCTTGATCTGTCGAAGTAGGCATGTCCCGAGTCTCTCCCAGGCCGGCCTCGGGCCGGTAAACCATTTATCTGAACCATCCGGCTGGGCATAGTTTCTCCGTGTGGACCTGGGAATCGTCGTAATGGCCGGCTCCGACGGGCTGACGCCGCAGGCCGTGGCGCAAGCGTGCGAAGAGCGCGGTTTTGAGTCGCTGTTCTGGGCCGAGCACACCCATATCCCCGTGCGCAGCCGACGTGCGGATGGCGTGTCGACCCGGTTCTACGCCGATACCTACGACCCGTTCACGGCCTTGTCGGCGGCGGCCGCCGTGACCAGCACGCTGAAGCTGGGCACGGGGGTGTGCCTGGTGATCGAGCGAGACCCGATCACCTTGGCGAAGGAAGTGGCGAGCCTGGACCGGCTGTCTGGCGGGCGGTTTCTGTTCGGTGTCGGCGCGGGCTGGAACCGCGAGGAGATGGCTGACCACGGAACCGATCCGCGGACCCGGATGGCACTGCTCGCCGACCGAGTCCGTGCGATGCGCGAGATCTGGACCAAGGAGGAGGCCTCCTATCACGGTCAGTTCGCCGATTTCGGTCCGCTGTGGTCGTGGCCGAAGCCGGTCCAGCAGCCGCACCCGCCGGTGCTAGTGGCCGGCAACGGGCCGGGATCGGAGGACCGCGTCCTGGACTTCGGCGACCAGTGGATGCCGCAGAGCGGGCGGCTCGCCGATATGGCCGAGTTCAGGCGGCGGGTCACCTCGCTCCGGCAGCGGGCGGCGGCGGTCGGCCGCGGACCGATCCCGGTGACGGTTTTCGGCGTGTTGCCGGATGCGACGTCGCTTGACGAGTTTGCCGAGGCCGGCGCGGACCGTTGCCTGCTCGCGCTGACCAGCCTGGACGCCAGCGAGGCGTTGAGCAAGCTCGATGACTGGGCGGGCCTGCGCCGGAGCAGTAGCGGGTAGGGTTTGGCCCGGCTGAGCGAGGGATCGCCCGGCTGAGTTCAGCTCGTCCCGTTCCGCCGGCGTGCAGGCGCCCTTCCTGGCGGTTGCCGCGGGCGCGGCCGAGGCGGGACCGCCGGGATCGATCGGTGCTGCGGATGGCCGGCGGTAAGCTTCAGCGACTTGTCGTAGTGCATGATCTCCAGTGGCTGGCCGTCGGCCAGGAGATAGTGAGCGGTCTCGTGAGTCACCTCGACGTTCAGTCGTCGCGCCCGGACATAGACGTTGAATGCGAGCCTGGCTATCCCCTCGGGCAGCCGCGGCATGAACTTGACCGTGCCCGCCCGGTGACGCAGTCCGCCAAAGCCGCTGACGAGCGCGACCCAAGTGCCAGCCAGAGAGGCGATGTGGACGCCGTCCCGCGTGTTGTGCTCCAGGTCGAGCAAGTCCATGAGCGCGGCCTCGCCCAGATAGTCATAGGCGAGTTCCAGCTGGCCCACTTCGGCGGCGATCACGCACTGGGTGCAGGCCGAGAGCGATGAGTCCCGCACCGTGAGCGCCTCGTAGTAGTCAAAGTTCCGCGACTTCTGCTCGGCCGTGAACGCTTCGCCGCGCAGGTGCATGGCAAGCACCAGGTCGGCCTGCTTCACAACTTGCTTACGGTACAGGTCGACATAGGGGTGGCTGAGCATCAGGGGGTAATCGTCAGCGGACATGTGCTCGAAGTCCCAGACCTGGTGGCGCGTGAATGCCTCGGCCTGCGAATGGACGCCAAGCGTCGCGTCGTACGGGACCACCATGGCGAGCGCGGCGTCCCGCCAGGCGGCCGACTCTTCCGGGCTGATGCCAAGCTCCCGAGCCCGGTCGGGGTACTTCTCTGCTGCGTCGGCCGCGGCGACCAAGTTCTGCTGCGCCATCAGGTTGGTGTAGACGTTATTGTCGGCGATCGCGCTGTACTCGTCCGGGCCGGTCACGCCGTCGATATGAAACCGGCCGGGCGCGTCATGGTGGCCAAGTGACCGCCACAGCCGGGCCGTATGGGTGAGCAGGTCCATTCCCTCGCGCTGCTCGAACTCCTCGTCACCGGTTAGGTCGACGTACCGGACCGCGGCGTCCGCGACATCGGCATTGACATGAAATGCCGCAATGCCGGCCGGCCAGTACCCCGAGCATTCCTCGCCTGTGATCGTTCGCCACGGAAAGGCCGCACCCTCAAACCCCAGTTGCTGCGCTCGCCGTATCGCCGTCGCCAGTGTGCTGTGCCGCCAGCGCAGCGCGCTCGCCGCCGCTTCAGGCGCGGTCACGGTGAGGATCGGCAGCACGAACGTCTCGGTGTCCCAGAACGCGTGCCCGTCGTAGCCGGTTCCGGTGAGGCCTTTGGCCGGGATCGCGCGGTTCTCGGCTCGGGCTCCCGCCTGCAGGACGTGGAACAGCGCGAACCGAACGGCCTGCTGAACCTCCTCGTCACCGTCGATCGCGACATCCGCGCGATCCCAGAAATCGTCCAGGTAGGCATGTTGCTCGGCCAGCAGGCCGTCCCAGCCGCTCTGCTTGGCTCCCGTCAGGCCGGCGATTACCTGCGCGCTGATGGCGTCGACCGTTCGCTCACCCGACCAGCCATAGGTGACGAACTTGATCACTTTGAGCCGCTGGCCGGGCTCGAGCACGGCAGACGCGGTGACCATCCCGCCATTTGCGTGAGCGTGCGATTCCACGAGCACGCTCGCCGGCGCATCAACCAGGTGATCCATCATGGCGCCGACGCGCAGGCCGCTGCGGGCGGTCTTGTGCACCGCGAGGACGGAGGCGTCCCGCGCCACCGTATGCTCGCTCTGCAGCACGTCCTTCAGCACAGCGGCTTCGCGCGGGTCGCCGTCGGAGGCTGGCAGTTGCTCGTTCGCGAGCAGTTCCGACTGGACTGCTATCCTGCGCGGTCCGTCCAGCGACTCGACCTCGTAGCAGATCGCGGCCACCGCACGTTGCGTGAAGGACACCAGCCGGGTGGACGAGATCCGCGCCTGCGCTCCGGCTCGCGAAACCCACTCCGCCTGGCGCGTGAGTACGCCAGCCCGGAAGTCGAGCCGACGCTGGTGTGAGCGCAGCTGCCCGTACCGCACGTCGAACGGCTCGTCATCGACAAATAGCCGGATCAGCTTCCCGTTGGTGACGTTGATGATGGTCTGGCCGGATTCCGGGAGCCCGTACTGAGCCTCGGAATAGGGGAGCGGCCGGACCTCGTAGAACCCGTTGAGATAGCTACCAGGGAGGCCGTGCGGTTCGCCCTCATCCAGGGTGCCGCGCCACCCGATGTGCCCGTTGGCCAGCGCGAATATCGACTCGGACTGGGCCAGGATGTTCAGGTCCAGCGTTGTCTCGGCCAGGCCCCACGGCTCGACGCCGAAGGCTTCCTGTTTGATCATGACCGGCTCAGCAGGTCGGCGAGGTCGGTCACCACGACATCCGCGCCATGCTCACGCAGCGCGGCCGCCTGCCCGACGCGATCAACGCCGACCACGAAGCCAAAGTTGCCCGCCCGGCCCGCCGCAACCCCGGCCAGGGCGTCCTCGAAGACAGCAGCGGCGGCGGGCTCCACTCCGAGCGCGCGAGCGCCGGCGAGGTAGGTATCCGGGGCCGGCTTACCGCGCAAGTGCTCGCGCTCCGCAACCACTCCGTCAATTTCCGTGTCAAACAGATCCGCGATGTGCGCAGCCTCGAGCACGTCGTGACAGTTGGCGCTCGACGAGACCACGGCGTGTGGTAGGCCGGCGTCCTTGACCGCCCGGACGTAGCGGACGGATCCCTCGTAGGGTTCCACTCCGTCCGAGTGGATGCGCTCCAGCACGATCTGGTTCTTCCGGTTGCTCAAGCCGAATACGGTCTGCGCGTCCGGCGGATCATCCGGGTCGCCCTCAGGAAGCGTGATGCCGCGCGACGCCAGGAAGGAACGCGTCCCGTCGAGGCGGGGCTTGCCGTCGACATATTCGTCGTAATCCCTGACCGGGTCGAACGGCACGAAAGGCTGGCCGGTCGCCGCTGACCGTTCGCGCAGGAAGCCGTCGAACATCTGCTTCCACGCGGCATCGTGGACCTTGGCGGTCTTCGTGAGGACGCCGTCAAGGTCGAACAGGCAGGCATGGATCTGATTCGGCAGGCCGAGCACGCCCTTAGCCTACGAGAGGCGGCTCGACCTGACTTCGTCGGCCGAGCAAGTGGCCGTCACGACACCGCGCTGCCGCCTGGAGCGGCGAGTTCCGGCACAACTCCCGGTTACGCAGTCGCAGAGAAAGCGCTAAGCCCGGCAGGTGCCAGACGG
>JASIBJ010000560.1 GCA_030045215.1 Streptosporangiaceae bacterium
GACGCTTCGCCACCGCGCCACTCGATCGCCCCGCTGCTTCATTCACCGTGACTTCCAGCATTTCAACATCTTGTGGAGACGCGGCCGACTCACAGGAACCGTCGACTGGGTCATGGCCTCGACCGGGCCGCCCGACATCGACGTCGGGCATTGCCGACTCAACCTGGCCGTGCTGTTCGGCGCGGGCTGGGCCGAGAGGTTCCGGCTGGCGTACGAGGCCGAGGCGGGCCGCGCCGTCGACCCGTGGTGGGACTTGCACGCCCTGGCCTCGTACAACGACAGCTGGCCGAGGTTCATCCCGATCCAGGTAGCAGGCCGCGCCTCCGTCGACACCGCGGGCATGACGGCTCGCGTCGAGGACTTGCTGGCGGCAACGCTCAGCCGGCTGTAGCGATCGCCTCCGTGGTGCAGCCTCCCGGCGTGGCCCCGCGGGTAGCCGTAACTCAGCCCGCCGGCCAGCACCGCCACAGTCAGGCCGTCACCCGCGAGCACACCGCGGTGCGGGCTCGCGCCGATGCCGAACGCGCCGCCAGATATCACGAAGTACCAACCAGCGCTCACGGCGACACGGCAGACGCTACGCACATCGCACCGCCGATGGAACTCAGATCGAGCGGACAGCGGATAACAAGCGAAACTCACTACGGCCCCAGGCGAGAGGCTGAGCATTGATCGAGAGACCTGGCACGCCAGCGGGCTCGGCGGAGAGCGCGGAGAGCACGTGACTAGTCGCCCGGCGCCGCTCCGAGTTCCGATGCCGCCCGATGAACCGCAGCCGCCTGCAGACGACGCTGCCACCATCGAGGCGTCATGGTCTGACCCGGAACGTTTCGCCGCCCTGTTCGATCGGCATGCCGCCCTGATACACCGCTACATTGCCCGGCGGGCTGACCCGGCGATCGCGGATGACCTGGTGGCCGAGACCTTCCTCGCCGCATTCCGCCGTCGGCGGCGTTACGACCTCTCGTGCCGCGACGCCAGGCCGTGGCTCTATGGAATCGCGACCAATCTGATTGGACAGCACCGGCGAGACGAATCCCGCCGGTTGCGGATCCGCGGGTTGATCCGGCCCGACCGCGACCCTCCTGGTCACGCCGACCAGGTGGCGGCCAACGTGACGGCGTCCGGGACCAAGGCGGTGCTCGCCCGGGTGCTGGCTGGCCTGCCGGCGGCCGAACGAGACGTGCTGCTGCTGATCGCGTGGGAGCAACTCAGCTACGACGAGACCGCTGTGGCCCTGCACATCCCGGTCGGCACGGTCAGGTCGCGGCTCAGCCGGGCCCGGGCTCGCCTTCGCGAAGAACTAGCCAGCTCTGATGCTTCAGCGACGTTTAAGGAGATCCTGGGAAATGAATGACCTCCACCTGATCAGAGAGCTCCGACCGGAGGTTCCGCTCGCCGACGCGACCGATTTGGCTGCCGCGCGAGAGCGCCTGATCGCGGCCGTCGCCGTCGGCAAGCGGCAGCCAGCCCGCCGACCCGCCGGCAAGCGACTCCGCCCGTCCAGGCGGCTCGCGCTGACGGGAGCGTCTGCCGCAGCAGCCGCCGGTATCGCTGTGGCTCTGCTCACCTCGAGCGTCCTGCCATCTCGCGTCCCGAGCACAGCGCTCAGCCACGCCGGATCTGTAAGGGCCATGAAAGCGGCGCAACATCCATACCGTGTCGCAGTTCCCGCAACACTGACCGCGGCGCAGTTCCTGAACTCAGCCGCCGCCGCGATGTCACACCGTATCGCGGTGCGGCCGCTCCCAAGCCAGTATGTCTACTCCGAGAACGTCACGCCCGGTTCCGGCTGGTCCAAGGAATGGCTCTCGGGCAATGGGGCTGAGCCAGGCTTGATGGAAGACTCGGCCATGCCGCGAGGCGTCGCGACCACCGAGCCGGCGTGCACAGCGGCGCAGGCCAAGGCCACCGGCTGCTACGTCTCGGCTGGCTACCTACCCGGCCTTCCAGTCCGGCCGAGCGCGGTGCTGGCGTACCTGGCAAAACTCGGCCTGGCCGCGGCTGCTCCGCCATACCCGGACGAGCCCTCCAACTGGATGGCGAACGACCTCGGCAAGGCGGTCGGCTTCCTGATGTCGACCACCTACTTGATGCCAGCGCAGCAGTCAGCGATCTTCAGGCTGCTCGCCCAAACTCCCGGATTCCGCATTGTCCGAAGCGCGGAGGACTTGGCTGGGCGTCCGGGAATCGGCATCTACTGGTCCTACCAGAGCGGCGGTGCGATGATCATCTTCGATCCGGCCACGTATGCCTTTCTGGGGTACGGTACCTGGCCACCCGGCAGCCGACCGGTCTTGACCGGGCAGAACGTCACGGCGCCAGATGGATCGGCGCTGACCGCGATGGCGATCGTCAGCGTCCTGCCGCCGCATCACAGTGTCGCGCAAACGCTGGCCGCGCTCATCGCGCGGGTCAAGCGGTGGGCGGCGAAGACACACGCGCATGGAAGCGTAATCGAGGTCGTGACCGCCTATCTTCGCGATGTCCGGCACCTTTCGCCGGCCAATGTCGACAGTATGCTCAGCAAGCTCGGCCTCGGTGGAGCCTAGGTCCTAGGCAATCGGCTACGGACGCTCAGCTTGAGCATCCGCGCGAGCGCCCGGCTCGTTTGCTGGCTGCCGCATTGACGGTTCTCGTTGGCGAACGGTCACCAGGCTCGCCCGCTAGGATCTCCCCGCCTTCCGCCAGCCCCGGTCGCACCGTTCCGCGAAGCCGGCCGCAGCGAGCAGCCCGAGGGTGCGGACGGCCGTATCGAGGTCGACGCCTGCGCGGATTGCGATGCTGGCCGGTCCCCGGCCGCCGCGGGACGGCACCTGCTCAAGCACGGCCCTGGTCACCGCGTCGAGGCGATCGGTGTCGATCGCCGGGCCACGCCGCGGGCCGACCGTGCTGCTGCCCTCCTCGCCGGGGGTGCCGCCGGGATTGAGGTGCTCGACGACGTCCTTGGCGTTGGTCACGCACATCGCGCCGTACTCGCGGATCAGCTCGTGGCAGCCTGCCGATTGCTCGGATGTCACTGGCCCCGGCACCGCCATCACCGGCCGGCACAGCTCGCGGGCATGGCGCGCGGTGTTCAGCGCGCCGCTGCGCAGCGCGGCCTCGACCACGACGGTGCCGCGGCTCAGCGCGGCTATGAGCCGGTTGCGGATCAGGAACCCTGGCCGGGTCGGGGCCTGATCCGGCGGACACTCGCTGACCAGGACTCCCTGGGCGGCAACCGCGGCGAACAGCCCCGCGTGGCCTCGCGGGTAGCCGTAACTCAGCCCGCCGGCCAGCACCGCCACGGTCAGGCCGTCCGCCGCGAGCGCACCGCGATGCGCGTTTGCGTCGATGCCGAACGCGCCGCCAGATATCACCGACAGGCCGCGCTCGGCCAGCGCCGCCGCCATCTGCAACGCGACATGCTGCCCGTATCCGGTGGCGGCCCGCGCACCAACCACGGATACCGAGTTCATGCAGCAGTAGCGCAGGTCGGCGGTGCCGCGCACCCACAACACCAGCGGGCGGGTGTCACCGAGATCATCGAGCTGGGCGGGCCACTCAGGGTCCCCCGGCAAGACGAGCCGCAGCCCGCCCTGCTGCCAGGTGGCGAGCCTGGCGACCGAGGGCACCAGGCCGGCCCGCTTCCGCCACTTCCCCATGGCCTTCGACAAGGCGCGGCCCTCATCGTCGGCGAGCAGGACGGCGTCGCCAGCGGCATCGGCGCCCGTGGTCGCGGCGAGGATCCCGGCGGCCGTGCTGGAGCGCAGCGCCCGGCCGAGAACAGGGTCACCGGGATCGGCCATGAAACTCAGGGTCACCCTGGCCCGGCGCTCATCTGTTGTAGCGCTCACTGCCGGCCTCGGTGCCGGACTGGCCTGCGTGGGCCGGTCGTCTGGCGGGCCGCCGGGACTGCCGCACTCACGTTCACCACCTCCGGCACACGACCGTGCCAGAGGCTGATGACGTGCCGTGTGTCCGCGAGCGCGGCTGTGGACGATCACGCGCCGGCCCGGCCGGGGTGTGGACAACGCCGGACGGCTGTCAGCCGGGTGGTGTCGGGCGAGGCGGCCTGGCAAGCACTGACCCCGCGGCCGGTGATGCTGTCGCGGGGTCAGGCTGCCGGAGCGAAGTCAGCGCCCATGGCGCCGTCCGCGCTGATCAGCAAGGAACGACCGGGATCTGCGGGGCCGGCGGCTTGAGAATGTGGCTGTCAAGCGTGACTGCGGGCGGCGGTGGCTTGAAGACGTGGGTGTCCAGTATGACCGCGGGCGGCGGCTTGAGAACGTGGGTGGCGGATGTGATCGCGGTACCGGGGATGGTGAGCGCCAGGGTTCCCGCCACCGCGCAGGCGGTGAGGGTGACGGCGAGCGCGGCGCGGCGGGCCGACCGGATCCGGGCTGAGGCTGCGGTGCCGGGGCTGTGCTGCTGGCTGGTGGCTGAGCTGTTCATCGGAATCCTCCGTCTCGATCAGTTCGGCCCGGCTGCTATCCGGGCTCACGGCTAGAGTCGGCCTGGGCGCTGACGGAGTGCTGGCACAGTGCTGGCGTGGCGCTGACATGGCCTGAAGACCAGCTCAGCGGATGTTTGCGGAGGTGCTCGCGTAGCGGCACGAAGTCGTTCGGCGTGCTTGCCCTGA
>JASIBJ010000054.1 GCA_030045215.1 Streptosporangiaceae bacterium
CTGGATCACGTCAGTGCTCCTGATCATTCTCGGTCTGATCGGGATTAGCCTGGCCCGCGAGATCGGCTGGGGAGCAGCCAGGCCGGGCTGGTACGGCCTTACGCACTCGTGGCACGTGCCGATGTGGCAGGTGCTGGTCCAGGCGTACGCGTTCCTGGCGCTCGGCGGCTGGCTGGCGTGGCGCGAGCTGCGCGCCCATCCCGCTGCCGCCCGGCTGGTACTCGGCCGCATGGCCGCCGAGAGTCCTGCTGACCAGCTCTGGGGCCTCCTGTTGCTCCCCGTTGTCGTGGAGGTTTCCGCGATCATCAGCGCGAGCGCGTGGCTGATGGCGACGATCATCGGGCTGGCCGCGGCCACGTTCATCATCAGGCGAGCGCCGGGCTTCGCGGCGAAGCTGACCGCGCTGGGGCTGATCGGGCTGGGCCTCACAGGCTTGCTGCTGGTCAAGTCCTGGACTGCCAGCAGCCCAGTCCTCGTGAGCCCGCTGCCGGACTCGGCGGCACGGATAGCTGTTCCCGCCTTCCCCGAGTCGCGGTACGGCATCGTGGGCCTGCAGAGCCGCGGCACGGTCGACGTGGCCCTGGCGGAAGCGCTCGTGTTCCTCGGGCTGGGCTGCTGGCTCGTCCCGCGCAGTTTCCCGGCCGTGCGCAGGCTGATCGGCCTGGTGCCGAAGGCTCAGCTGACCAGCCAGGTACAGCATCTCGCCCAAAGCCGCGCGGTCGCCGTCGACAGCGCGGCCGCTGACCTGCGTCGCCTTGAGCGTGACCTGCACGACGGCGCGCAGGCGCGACTGGTTGCGCTGGGGATGAACCTGCGCGCGGCCGAGAGGCTCATGCACGCCAACCCGGAGGCGGCGGCTGCACTGGTCGCCGAGGCTAGGGAGGCGTCCGCCAGGGCGCTCACCGAGTTGAGGGAACTGGTCCGCGGCGTGCACCCGCCGGTGCTAGCGGATCGAGGACTGGCTGACGCCGTTCGTGCCCTGGCCCTGGACAGCCCGCTGAAGGTCGATACCGAGATAGACCTGCCCGGACGGCTGCCCGCGCCGATCGAGACGGCTTGCTACTTCTCCATCGCCGAGCTGCTGACCAACGCGGCCAAGCACTCGGGCGCACGGGACGCGAAAATCGCCATCCGGCACGCGGGCTCGATGCTGCGGGTCGAGGTCACCGATTTCGGTTTGGGTGGCGCGGATCCGGCCCGCGGCAGCGGCCTGGCCGGGATCGAGAAGCGACTTGCCTCCTTCGACGGCATCCTGGCGATCAGCAGCCCGCCGGGTGGGCCGACAATGGCGGTGATGGAGGTGCCGTGCGCGTCGTCGTTGCCGAAGATCTCTTCCTCCTGAGGGATGGGCTCGTAAGGCTGCTCGGAGCACACGGTTTCGAGATCGCGGCGGCTGTCGACGATGCGCCCGGACTTGTCGCCGCACTTGTGGGTCAGCGGCCGGATGTCGCGATCGTCGACGTCCGGCTGCCGCCCACATTCACCGACGATGGGCTGCGGGCCGCTCTGAGGGCACGACGGGAGGTGCCGGGCCTGCCGGTGCTCGTCCTCTCTCAGTACGTCGAGCAGCTGTATGCCCGCGAGCTACTGGCCGACGAGGCCGGCGGGGTCGGTTACTTGCTCAAGGACCGGGTGTTCAATGATGATCAGTTCGTCGATGCGGTCCGAACGGTGGCGAGCGGCGGGACCGTGATGGACCCGGAGGTGGTTACGAAACTGCTCGGGCGGCGCGCCCGGCAGGAGCCGCTCGCGCGCCTGTCGGCCAGGGAGCGCGAGGTGCTGGAGCTGATGGCCCAGGGCCGGTCCAACAGCGCGATCGCGCAGCGGCTATTCGTCACCGAGAAGGCGGTCAGCAAGCACAGCACGAGCATCTTCCTCAAGCTCGACCTAGCGCCTTCCGATGACGACAACCGGCGTGTGCTGGCCGTGCTGGCGTACCTGAACGGCTGACATGTGCTGCTCAAAGACATGAGCGGTGATACTGCCCGGCACTGGCGTATCCCCGCGGGCCCGGTGCCAGCCCTCAATCATCGCGTGCACTCAGTCGCCTCACCTCACGTCGTGACTTCCTCCGGCGTTTACCTGGCATGACCACACAGCGTTCTGACCAGATGATCAGTGAAGCTCCAGCCGAACGCCGGCTCGTCTTCGAGCCGATCCCGCCGGGCCGACTGCAGGAAATCAGGGCAGCCGGTGTGGACGAAGCCGGCAACCGGCTTACCGTGCAAACTGACGGTGAGGGCGGCCTCCCGCTGCGGTGCTGCCTGCGCGAATCCGTTCCCGGCGAGCGGGTGCTGCTGATCGCCTACACGCCGCCCGGCACCCGCGGTGCCTACGCCGAGCGCGGCCCGGTGTTCGTCCATGCCGAGTCTTGCAGCGGCTACCTCACCCCCGACCGGTATCCGCCCGCCCTGAGCCACCGCCAGCAGGTCGTGCGCGCCTACGACCGAGACGGCCGGATCGCCGACGGCGTCTTGGTCGCGGACGGCGAGCGTGCGATGGCCGTGATCCGCGAATCGCTGACCCGGCCGGATGTCGAGCTCGTGCACCTGCGGAACGTGGGCTACGGCTGCTACAACTTCGCCGTCCGGCGCGGCTGATCTACCGTCGCCAGTCGCTGGCCGGAGTCGGCTCAGCCCTCCGCCGAGCGCTCGTGGTCGGTCTTCTCGCGGGGGAGCGGATGCATGCGAGCGGCATCGGCGCCCGGGGTGTCGATGGCCGAGGGATTGGCCCCGAGCGGCTGGGTCGAGGCGTCCTCGGGTAGGGCGTTCCCGGATCGGGTGGCGCTGGAAGGTGACGCGTTGCCGGATGGCGCAGTGCTGGGTGGCGCGGTGCTGGGTGGCGCGGTGCTGGGTGGCGCGG
>JASIBJ010000561.1 GCA_030045215.1 Streptosporangiaceae bacterium
ACCGACTGGATCTTTCAGGGCAACGGCAAGCAGCTTGACCTGGACGCCGCGATCGGCACGTCGCGGCTCCGCGCGTGGCGGACGCCGCGTTACCGCGACCGGACTGCCGCGGGCGACTGCGTCTGGCTGCAAGTGGTGGGACGACACGATCCAGGCATCTACTACTTGGCGACGATCACGGCGCCGACCTACGAAGATCCCGAATGGGAGGATGGCGACCCCGCGTCCGCGCGGTGGCGGACCGAGATCAGGTTCGACTACCGGATCGACCCGCCGCTGCTGAGGGTGGAACTGCTGGCGGATGCCAAGCTGGCGTCATTCCGGCCCTTCCACGGGTTCCAGGGCTCGACATTTCCGCTGCCTGCTGACATAGCAGCCGCGCTGCGGGAACGTGCCGCGGCCCGCCTGGACCCGATCTGACCGAAAGCGCGCCATCCCCTCGGACTCCCGGCTCGCGAGCCGGTGAAGGCTGCCGACGCGGAGATCACCACTCGAGTCCGCCCGTATTCCGACAGCCCGGCGACCTACCGCTTCCGCATCCGCCGGTGAACCTCGCCTCGGGCAGTTATACGAAATTGAATTCGAGTATTGAGTGTAAAGCTCTGCTAGAGGCGAACGTACTTACGTATCCTGGTAGGAGTAGTCCAGACTCGGAGCCAGCGTTGACCTATCTCGTCCTGGCGCTCGCGTTCGTGGTGCCCCTGCTCGTACTCGGATTAGTGGCGCTCTTGCGCGCCCGGCCGGAGGACATCCCGGCGATAGTCCGGGCGTTAGCCCGCTGGGGCCGACGGTAATGGCCTTAGCCTGCCGGTGCGGCTTCCCCAGGCGCCTCTGCCTGTTTTCCTGCCAGGTCTTCTGGCCGGGTGGCCGGGCTCGGCGGGTCCTCCCGGGGCCCCTGCATCGCGGCCGCGATCGCCATGAGGGCGATCAGCAGCACGATCCCGGTGAGCACGTACGCGTTGCCGACGACGAGCTGGATCCCGTGCCAGGACCGTTCTAGGTCCCCGCCGTTGGGCGGCGCCCAGATGAGCCCCCAGCCCCAGCCCTTCAGGTCGTGGGTTTCGCCCCACAGCCACGTCGGCCAGGCCGCGAACACGGCCACGACGACCACGGCCGACCAGATCAGTGCCTCCCGGACGAGGCCGCGGGCCTGTATCGCGTAGTGCACGAACACCGGGAGGGCCAGGATGATCCAGACCCAGTGGTGGTCCCAGCTGATCGGCGAGACGAGCAAGCCGGTCAGGGCGCAGGTCAGGATGCCGAGCACGCGGTGGCCCGCCCGGTCGAGCATGGCCGCGGTAACCAGTCCCAGGATCGCGACGACAGCGGCGACGGCCTGCCACTCGGCATGCCAGTCGGGGCTGGCCGCCCTCACCAGGATCGCCAGCAGCGACTGGTTCCCGGCGAAGATGTTGTCGGTGTAATAGCTGCCCCGCATGAACAGCCCGTGCAGCCACCACGCCGAAGAGTCGGCCGGCAGCGCGATGAACCCGAGGACGATGGTCAGCGCGAACGTCGCCGTGGCCACCGCGGCCTGGCGGTAGCGGCGCGTGAGCAGCAGGTAGGGGACGAAGATGAGGGGCACGAGCTTGATCCCGGCGGCGATCCCGACTCCTGCGCCCTTCCACAGGCGCCGGTCCGGCTGGCACATGTCCCAGACCACCAGGACCATCAGGAGCAGATCGACCTGGCCGAGCGAGACGGTCCGCAGGACGGGCTCGGACGCGAGCGCGGCGGCCGTGCTGAGCAGCGTCAGGCCTGCTCGACGCTCGACCGGGATGCCGAGCTCCCGGCACGTGATCCAGATGGCCGTCGGAACGGCCAGCATGTCCGCGGCGGTGAACCAGTCCCCGAGCGTTACCAGGCGCAGGTGCGACATCAGCGCGAACGGCAGGGCCGCGAACGGCGGATACGTGAACCGCAGGCCGCGGTAGTGCGGGGGCCCGGGCCAGCCGTACAGCGGGGTCTTCCTGCTGGCCTTGTAGAACGGCCGGACATGGCGCACGATCAGCCCGGCATCGCGATAGACGTTCAGGTCGACGGGGAAGGCCCGGATGCCCTGGCCGGTCAGGGCCAGGTGCGCATACCACACCAAGACGAGGCCCATGCCGACCAGGCCGGCGCCGAGCAGCCACGCCTCAAGGCGGCCCGCCCTGGCGGGCGACCCGCTGGCGTCAGGGACCCGTCGGCTCACGGTCACCGCGGTATAGTACGTGCGCTTATCGCCCGGTGGCTGCGGGGGCGTCTGCCACTTTGTATCCGCTTTATCACCTAAGGTGCGGCGCTTTACCGCGCGTGTGACTTTCGCGCAACGGTGTATGAGTCGCGGGCAGACACGTAACCCGGTTCTCGGTGATAATTCCAGAAGAGCGTTCTAATATCGGGCTTCTGGATCTCACGAAGGGTCGGTGAGCTGCATGGGCAGCCTGGACGGACGGGTCGCGATCGTCACTGGGGCAGGCCGGGGCATCGGCAGGTCCACTGCCCTGCTGCTGGCCGCCGAGGGAGCCAGCGTGGTAGTGAACGATCTCGGCGGGGCAGTCGACGGGTCAGGGGCCGACGCCGGCCCGGGTAGCCAGGTCGTGGACGAGATCACCACGGCTGGCGGGAAGGCCATCGCCAACGGCGCCGACGTTTCCGACCACGGCGCGGCCGAGGAACTGATCAAGTCGGCCATCGGCGAGTTCGGCCGACTGGACGTGCTGGTCAACGTGGCCGGGATCCTCCGCGACCGGATGATCTTCAACATGACCGAGCAGGAGTGGGACGACGTCATCCGCGTGCACCTCAAGGGCACCTTCAACACCTCCAAGTTCGCTTCGGCCCACTGGCGGTCGCTGCGGGAAGAGCACGCGCAGAACCGCATCATCAACTTCACGTCGGTCTCGGGGCTGCACGGCGCGCCGGGGCAGCCCAACTACGCCGCAGCCAAGATGGGCATCGTGGGCCTGACCTGGTCGTCAGCGAACGCCCTGGCCAAGTACGGGGTCACGGTCAACGCGGTCTCCCCGGCGGCGGCCACCAGGATGACCGACTCCATCCCGACCGAACGCCGGCGCACGGACCGGCCCTCAGACGAGGACGCCCGGCGCTCGCCTGACAACGTCGCGAAGGTCGTCGCCTACCTGGCCAGCGAGCGCTCGGGCTGGCTCACGGGCCGCATCGTGCATTCAGCGGGCTACGAGGTCTCCCTGTACAACAACATGAGCCCGGTCGTCCGGCTCTTCAGCCAGGAACCGTGGCAGCTCGACGACCTGGCCGAGCAGGTCGAGCGCTCATTCCGGCCCGGCGCTGGCAGGCTGGTTTGAGCGCGCCTGCCACCAAGCCTGTCCCCCAGCCGACGCCGGAGACCCAGCCGTTCTGGGACGGCTGCGCCCGCGGCGAACTCCTGCTCCAGCGGTGCCGTGCCTGCGGCAAACCGTACTTTTACCCGCGGCCGATTTGCCCCGAATGCGGTTCGACCGACGTCGAGTGGTTCGCCGCCAGCGGCCGGGCCACGCTCTACTCGTACGTGATCAACCACCGGCCCGCGCGCGGCTTCGAAAACGACGGCCCGTACGCGATCGCGGTCGTTCAGCTCGCCGAGGGCCCCCGGATGATGACCAACATCACCGGGGTCCCGAATACGCCGGAGGATCTCGTCCTGGACATGGAACTGCAGGTGACCTTCGAGCAGCGCGGCGACATGAGCCTCCCAGTCTTCGCGCCCGCCGGAGAAAAGCAATGACAGCGGAACGAGGCGTGATCATCGCCGGTGCCGCCGAGACCGACGCGGTCGGCAAGCTTCCCGGTCACTCGACTCTTCAGTTGCATATCGAGGCAGCAGTGAACGCGGTCGCCGACGCCGGCCTCTCGATGCGCGACATTGACGGGATCGCGACCGTCACCTCACCGGGCCCGGTCCAGGTGGCGCACGCGCTGGGCATCACCCCAGCCTGGATGGATGGCACCGCCGTCGGCGGCACCTCGTTCCTGCTGCACGTCCGGCACGCGGCCGCCGCGATCCGCGCGGGCTATGCCCGCACAGTGCTGATCACACATGGGGAATCGGGCCGCTCGCGGGTGGGCGCGGCCCCGTTCCCTCGTGGAGCCTCATCTATCCCTGGCCAGTTCGAAGCACCCTACGGCACCGCGGGACCGACGACCACGTTCACCATCCCGGTGCTCCGCTACATGAAGGAGTACGGGCTCACCCACGAACAGCTTGCCTACGTCGCGGTGGCGCAGCGCAAGTGGGCGGCGCGCAACCCGCGGGCGATGTACCGCGACCTGATCACGGTCGAGGACGTGCTCGCCTCCCGGCTGGTGGCCTGGCCGTTCCACCTGCTTGAGTGCTGCCTGGTCACGGACGGCGGCGGCGCGCTCATCGTCACCTCCGCCAACCGGGCCGCCGACTTCCCCAAGCCCGCGGTGCATGTGCTCGGCACCGGCGAGTCCGCCGAGACCCCGATGATCTCGCAGATGGTGGACTTCACCGAGTCCCGGGCATTCCGGCTGGCCGGGCGGGCGGCGTTCGCCGAGGCCGGGATCAGCACCGCCGACGTGCGGCACATCATGATCTACGATGCATTCGCGCACGTGCCCATCTACGGGCTGGAGGCGCTCGGCTTCGTGGCCAAGGGCGAGGCGGGGGCGTTCATCACCGACGGCAACACCGAGCCGGGCGGGCGGCTGCCGCTCAATACCAACGGCGGCGGACTGTCCTACACCCACACCGGCATGTACGGCATGTTCGCTATCCAGGAGGGCGTCCGTCAGGTCCGCGGCGAGGCCGCCGTGCAAGTGGCGGATGCCGAGATCAGCGTGATACTCGGGAACGGCGGCATGTTCGCCACGGCGGGAGTCCTGGTACTGGGCCGCCAGCCACGCTGACCGCACGGCCGCGGCCGGGCCGCCGTGAACCCGGCAGGTGTGCCACCCGTATAGAGCGGTAAGCGCTCGTTCGTCGTTGCGGTCCGACGCTGCGCCCGAAGGTCATTCCCGCGCTCACGGACCGGAGACAAATGGGTCTTCTTGCGCTGTCCGCCTGGATCGTGACCGCGGGCGGCGGGCTGTACCTGCTGTCCATCTGGCTCATCGAGTACGACAAGGACTTCCACTCGATGGCGGCAACCCGGCTGCATCCGGCGCTGCTGGCAAGCCACGTGGTGCTGGCATGCGGCGGCCTGGTGGTGTGGGCCGACTACCTGGTCGACGATGACGACGATCTGGCCTGGGTGGCGGTCGTGGCGATCGTCCTCGCCGCTACTCTCGGAGCGACCATGGCGATCCGCTGGATCGGCGTCTACCGGTCCGGCCGTGCTGCCAGGCGCCTAGTCCTCGGCGGGCAGCACAGCCGCATCGCGCTGCTGGACCGGCCGGTACGGGAGGGCCCGCCTGAGCGCAACTTCCCCTTGCCGGTCGTCATCGCGCACGGCGCCTTCGCCGCTGCGACAATCACGCTGGTCCTACTGACCGTGTACGGCTCCGGCGGCAGCTGACCGCCCTAGGCCACCGGCTGATCGGACCGCGGGCCGCTTCCGCCGATGCGGTCTCAGGCGGCCTCTGCCGATGCGGTCTCAGGCGACCCCGCCAACTGCCGCCACGATGCCCACTTCCCTGGCTAGCAGCTCGTCCATCGTCTCGCGTCGGACGCCGAGCCTGGCCCGCCCGTCAGCGCAGTAGATGACCGGCGGCCGCAGGGCCGCGTTGTAGTTGTTGCCCATGGTGAAGCAGTAGGCGCCGGTCACCGGGATCACGAGGAGATCGCCGACTTGCGGGCCGTGCAGCATCACGTCCGGGGTGAGAATGTCACCGGACTCGCAGTGCCTCCCGACCACGTCAGCCAGGACGTCTGGCTCGTCCCACCGGCCCACCACCAGGGGCGTGAAGCGCTGCCCGTACAGCGAGTGCTCCAGGTTGTCGCCCATTCCGCCGTCGACGGCGACGTGCAGGCGGCCGGCCCGCTTCATCGTGACCACCCGGTACAACGTAACGGCAACCGGCGCCACGACCGACCGGCCCGGTTCGATCAGCAGCTCGATGCCCTCGCCCAGGTGGCGGTGCGCCGCCGATACCAGCCGCTCGAGGTACTCCTCGATGGTCGGCGCGACGTCGCCGGGCTCATACCTGACTCCCAGACCGCCGCCGAGGTCATAGACATCGAATTTACCCAGCGTG
>JASIBJ010000562.1 GCA_030045215.1 Streptosporangiaceae bacterium
GCCTCGCCGTTGTGGCCGAACGGCGGATGCCCGAGATCGTGCGCCAGGCAGGCGGCGTCGACCAGGTCAGGGTCACAGCCGAGAACGCCGCCCAGCTCCCGGCCGATCTGCGCGCACTCGAGGGAGTGGGTCAGCCTGGTGCGCGGGAAGTCGGCAGATCCGACGGCGACGACCTGCGTTTTGGCCGCGAGTCGGCGGAGCGCGGCACTGTGCAGCACCCGGGCGCGGTCCCGTACGAACGGGCCGCGCCCGGCGCCGTCTGCGCGCTTCGGCGGCTCGTCAGCCCGCCTGGCGCGGGCCAGCTCGTCGTAGCCGCCACATTCGCCGGCCAGTGTCACCTGCTGTCGCTGCCTCCCGATGTCTCCATCACCGCCGCGCGTCCGGCCTCCAGCCGCGCCACCGGCACCCGGAACGGCGAGCAGGACACGTAATCCAGCCCCGCGGAGTGGAAGAAGTGGACCGAGTCCGGGTCGCCGCCGTGCTCGCCGCACACGCCGATCTTCAGGTCGGGCCTCGTGGCCCGGCCCTCCTCGACGGCGATGCGCACCAGCCGGCCGATGCCGTCCACGTCGATCGTCTCGAACGGGGACACGCCGAACACGCCCAGGTCGATGTACCGGCCGAAGAATGAGCCCTCGACGTCATCACGCGAGAAGCCCCAGCCCATCTGGGTCAGGTCGTTGGTGCCGAACGAGAAGAACTCGGCCGCCTGGGCGATCTGCCCGGCCGTGAGCGCGGCCCGCGGCACCTCGATCATCGTGCCGATCAGCGTGTGCACCGAGGTCCCGGTCTCCTCCGCCACCGAGGCCAGCACCTTCTCGGTCTCCTCGCGCGCGGCCTCAAGCTCCTGCACCGCCCCGACCAGCGGGATCATGATCTCCGGCTTCGGGTTGCCGCCGGCCTTGACCCGGTCGACCGCGGCGTGGGCGATCGCCCTGACCTGCATCTGGTAGAGGCCGGGAATCACCAGCCCGAGCCGAACGCCGCGCAGGCCCAGCATGGGGTTCTGCTCATGCAGCCGCCGGACCGCGTCCAGCAGCTTGTGGTCGGCATCGGTCGCGGTGTCCCCGGCCAGCGCGATCTTGACCGAGAGCTCGGTGAGGTCGGGCAGGAACTCGTGCAGCGGCGGGTCGAGCAGCCGGATCGTGGTCGGCAGCCCGTCCATGGCCTCGAAGATCTCCACGAAATCGCCGCGCTGCAGCGGCTCAAGCGCGTCCAGTGCCGCCTGGCGGGTGGCGTCGTCGTCGGCGAGGATCAGCCGCTCCACGAGCTGGCGCCGCTCGCCGAGGAACATGTGCTCGGTGCGGCACAGGCCGATGCCCTGGGCGCCGAACCGGACGGCGCGGGCGGAGTCCTCGCCGGTGTCGGAGTTGGCCCGCACACCGAGGCGGCGCTTAGCGTCGGCGTGCGTCATGATCCGGTGCACGGCCTCCACCAGCTCGTCGGACTTCGGATCGAGCTTGCCCTCGAAGTACTCGACAACCGGCGACGGGACGACCGGGACCTCGCCCAGGTAGACCTGGCCCGAGGTGCCGTCGATCGAGATCACGTCGCCCTCGTTCACGGTTATCCCGCCGGCGGATGTGAACTTCCGGCCGGCCACGTCGACCTCAAGCTCCTCGGCCCCGCAGACGCAGGTCTTGCCCATGCCGCGCGCGACAACTGCCGCGTGGCTGGTCTTGCCGCCGCGGCTGGTCAGGATGCCCCTGGCCGCGATCATGCCGTGCAGGTCGTCCGGGTTGGTCTCGCGCCGGACGAGGATGACATCCTCGCCCCGGTCGGCCCACTCGACTGCCGTGGCCGAGTCGAACACCGCCTGCCCGACCGCCGCGCCCGGCGACGCCGAGACCGCCTTGGTGATCTTCTCCGCATCCGGCCCGGCGTCAAACCGCGGGAACATCAGCTGCACCAGCTGGGCACCGGTGACCCTGGTGAGCGCCTCGTCCATGTCGATGAGGCCCTGGTCGACTAGTTGGGTGGCGATCCGGAAGGCCGCGGCCGCGGTGCGCTTGCCCACCCTGGTCTGCAACATCCACAGCTTGCCGCGCTCGATGGTGAACTCGATGTCGCACAGGTCCTTGTAGTGGTTCTCGAGCGTGGCCATGATGTCCATCAGCTCGTGGTAGGACTTAGCGTCGATCTGCTCGAGGTCCTGGAGCGGGACGGTGTTGCGGATGCCCGCCACCACGTCCTCGCCCTGCGCGTTCTGCAGGTAGTCGCCATACACGCCCTGCTGGCCGCTGCCCGGGTCGCGGGTGAACGCGACACCCGTGCCCGAGTCCATGCCGAGGTTGCCGAACACCATCGCGACGATGTTGACCGCGGTGCCGAGGTCGGCCGGGATCCGCTCCTGCCGCCGGTACAGGATCGCGCGGTCGGCGTTCCAGGAGTTGAACACGGCCATCGTGGCCAGGTCCATCTGCTCCCGCGGGTCCTGCGGGAACTCCCGCCCGGCGTCGGCGCGGACGATCGCCTTGAACTGCTCGACCAGGGCCGCCAGGTCCTCGGCGTCGAGGTCGAGATCGTTCTTGGTGCCCTTGGCGTCCTTGGCCCGGTCGATAGCGTGCTCGAACTGGGCGCCATCGATGTCCAGCACGGTCTTGCCGAACATCTGGATCAGCCGCCGGTAGGAGTCCCAGGCGAACCGCTCGCTGCCCGCCTGCTTGGCCAGGCCGTGCACCGACTCGTCGGACAGGCCGATGTTCAGCACCGTCTCCATCATGCCCGGCATCGAGAACTTGGCCCCGGACCGGACGCTGACCAGCAGCGGGTCCGCGTGATCACCGAGCTTGCGGCCGATCTGCCGTTCCATCGCGGACAGGTGCTCGGTGACCTCCGCCGCCAGGCTCCCCGGCACCATGCCGTGCTCGAGGTAGTAGCGGCACGCGTCGGTGGTAATGGTGAAACCGGGGGGAA
The DNA here is from genome assembly GCA_030045215.1 of Streptosporangiaceae bacterium. The sequence continues at coordinate 2,917 of JASIBJ010000562.1, forward strand.
CGGGCAGGCCCAGGTTGGTCATCTCCGCCAGGTTGGCGCCCTTGCCACCCAGCAGGTCCTTCATGTCCTTGTTGCCCTCGGTGAAGTCGTAGACGAGCTTCGGCACTGCTCTGCACTCCTGCCTGGCCAGCCCGGCTCTCGACCTGCACGGTGCCTGGGCGGCTCTCTGATCGCTCCGCTGTGTTGCGGCCTGTCGGCCCTTATCACCGAGCCTAGCGACCCGTCCATATCGGTGGCGCGCCGGTCACCGGACGTGAAATGAACAAACCGGAAACCCAAAATCGGTCCGCGCCGGCTGCCCGCCAGCCAGGACGAGAATTTCTGGGTCAGGCGAGCAGCAGATCGGGCTGATGTTCGTGTCTGTGTCATGGAACTAGACGGCACGGCGCTCACCGGGCAGCGCGACTGGCCGGGAGGCAGCGACCGCTCCCGCGCCGGGAGCGGAGGGGACGAGCGCGCCAAGGCGGTCACTGCCCTGTTCGCCGAGAATGCTCTCGGTCTTATCCGGCTGGCCCACATCATGCTCGGGAACGCGGCCGTCGCCGAGGACATCGTGCAGGACGCGTTCTGCGGCCTGTACCGGCGCTGGCCGCAACTCAGTGACCAGTCACGGGCACTCGGTTACGTAAGGTCGTCCGTGCTGAACGGATGCCGGTCGGCGATGCGGCTGCGTCCCACGGTCGAGCTCGTGGAGGGACATCAGCCGCCTGCCGCCTCGGCCGAAACGGCGCTGCTAGCCGCTGAGGAAGGCCGCGAGGTACTCCGGGCGCTGCGCCGGTTGCCCGACCGGCAGCGCGAGGTGCTGACGCTGCGGTACTACCTCGACCTGCCCGACGACCAGATCGCCGCCGCGATGGGCATCGGACCTGGCACGGTCCGGTCCGCTGCCCACCGGGCGCTCGCCGCGCTGCGCAAGGCACTCAAGGAGACGTCATGAACCTTACCGAAGACCGGCTGCGGGCAGTGCTCAGGAAGGCCGGGGACGAGATCGTGCCGGAGCGGGTCCGGCCGCTGGATCTTCGGCCGCAAGGCGCCCTCCGGCTCGCGGCCCGCAACCCGACCGAGCGCTGGCGTCGCAGCCGCTGGCTCCAGGCCCTGGCCGCAGCCACGGCCGTGGCGGCGGTCGCGATCGCCGCGACCGCGATCGCGACCGCACCGACCCGGCGCGGCGGTGCTCCCAGCTCAGTCGCTCCCGCCACAGTGGCCCGCAACCGCAGCGTGCCTCCGTATTACGTCGCCATCATGGCCCCTCCCAAGGGCGCGTTCGTCACCACAATCCGGGACACGACGACCGGTGCCGTGCTGACTACGGTGCGGCCACCCAGGGGCGAGTCGTTCTTCGACGCCGTGCCGGGGGCCGACGACACATTCGTGCTCGAAGCCAACCAGCGCACAGATCGCCTTGGGCTATTTCTGCTGCGGTTCAATCCGGCCGACCGCGGCACCACGCTGACCAGGCTGCCCATCCCGGCGACGCTCAGCACCGGCGGGCTGGCCATGTCGCCGGGCGGCACCGAGCTCGCCGTGGCCAGCGAAGGGTTCCCCGGCGGGCCGTCGAATCTGCAGATCTACACCTTGTCAGGACAGCTGATCCGGCAGTGGCAGGGCCCCGGATTGATCTGCCAAGCAGGCGGGACCGCGGTCGAGGACGAGCTGGATTGCGTGTCCTGGACCACGGCCGGGTACCTGGCGTTCGGCTGGACCAGCAACGGCACGAACGTCGCCGCGGATGGCATCAGGCTAATCCGGCCGACGGTTTCCAGCGGCAGCTTGCTCGGCGCTAGCCGCCTCGCCGTGCCCCTCAAGATGGCCGACATTTCGAGCTTCGTCGTGTCCGGTGACGGCACGACAATCGCCGCCGACGTCCTGCTCCATCCCCGCTCCGGAGGGTTCTACAGCGCGTTCGAGGAGTTCTCTGCGGCCACCGGCAAGATGACCCGACAGTACTGGCCAACGCGCCGGGATGTGGCCGGGACGGGGACCGTGTTCTGGAGCAACCGGACGGGCAGCGAGCTGGTCGTTGACGCTCAGTTCCCGCGGACCAGCCCGCACCCGCGGTGGTCGCTCGGCATCCTTGCTTCGGGCAAGTTCACCCCGCTGCCGACGCAAGCGAGAGGCGTGCTAGCCATCACGTTCTAGCCGGGCCCTCAGAAACAGGTCAGCGTCACGCAGCATAAGCAGCCGCTCGGTGCGTGTTTACTGCAGAGACGACCGTCGGAGGCGGCATGACCTTTGAGGAGTTCGCCCGTGCCCGGCTGCCCGCCGTGCTCGCCTTCGCCACTGTCCTGGCCGGCCAGCGGGCCACCGCCGAGGACCTGGCCCAGGAGGTCTTGATCCGGGCCCACGCCCGGTGGGACATGATTGGTCAGCTGGACCGGCCGGAGATGTACGTCCGGAAAATGATCCTCAATGAGTTCCTGTCCTGGCGGCGCCGATCCTGGCGGCTGATCCCGTCCGGCCATAACGAGCTCACCACCGGCAGTGCGCCCGACCACGCGACCGGATACGCCGAGCACGAGGCCATGCTGGCCGAGATCGCTAAGCTGCCGCGCCGGCAGCGGGCCGTACTCGTCCTGCGCTACTACGAGGACCGCAGTGACGCCGAGATCGCCGAACTCCTCGGCTGCGCGCCGGGCAGCGTGCGCGGGTACGCGTCCAGGGCCCTCGCGGCCCTGCGGATCGAGCTACGACCTCAGCAGGCTGACGGACCGACGATCGCGACTTACCAGCTGGGGGATGCCGATGCGTACCGAGGATGACATCCGCGCGGCCTTCCGGGTCCTGGCCGCTTCCGCTCCGGATCCTGAGAGCGTCCTGGCGGGTGTTGCCCAGGCCGAGGCACGCCGCGGCGATCACTCGGCACTGCAGGCAGTCACGCCGCCCACGCGGCCAGCCCGATCCCTGCCTGGCCGCCGAGCCTGGACACGGCGTCTCGCACCGCCGATCGCGGCGGCCGTTGCGGTGCTAGCGATCATCGGCCTGGCGGTAGCACTCGCGGCAGGCGGCACGCGCCGGCTCTCTCCTGGTCCGGCACAGGGCGCCGGCAGCCCGGCGGGCCTGCCGCGGTACTACGTTGCCTACCAGGTCGGTGCGCAGCGGGCCGTCATTGGTGACCTGGCCACCGGCGCCATGATCACGGTCAACCTACCCAGGCTTTACGTGGACGGCGCCGCGGTCACGGCCGGCGACCGGGCGTTCGTTTTCCAGACCTCCCGCCAGAGCGAGCCTTACCACCGTTACTACTACCTGGCGCGTCTCAGCGCCGCAAAGCGCACGGTGAGCCTCAGTCGGCTGCCCATCACCGCCACGGGCCAATTGGTGTCCTTTGGGCTCTCCCCCGCCGGAACCGCGCTGGCCGTCGCCTTCATGGACGTCTCGCCCCCCACCCGGAGAGTGCCTGGGCGAGTGCTCTCCGGCGTCAACATATATTCACTCAACGGGACGCTTCTCAGGGCCTGGCGGACGCGCGGATATGTCTGTGACCCAGGTCCGATGACCTGGGCCCAGAACGGCCTGCTGATGATCGGGGTGCGTTTCCAGCAGGACCACTATGGCGAGTGCGTCCTGAACGTCAGCGCTCCAGGTAGCAGCCTGCTGGGCGCGATCAGGCTGGTTGTACCGAGACTCGGTCCCGGATGGGTCGTGCAGACGGCCTCCATGGCTGGGAACGGCCAGACGATCGCGGCGACCGCGAACTCCGCCGCCCCAGGCGACAAATGGGAATTCGTGGTGTTCTCGGCGGTAACCGGCACCGTGCTGCGCCGATCCTGGCCCGACGACTCGGGATTTGACGAAGAAGTTCTGTGGGACAGCTATTCCGGCAGCCAGCAGATCGTGCAGGCGCCCGTGAGCGTCCGGGCGAAGCACCAGGTTTATCGGTACGGCGTACTGACGAGCGGAGAATTCGTTCCGTTCCGGCACTTCGAGAGTGAGTGGTTCTTGACGGAATTCGCGTTCTAACGGTCACGTCGGCGGGCCCTAGGGCGCTGCCCGGGCAAGCGCGCGGTGACCGGGCCTGTGCCACACTCCAGCCATGACCATGATTGCGGAGAGCGTGATCGGGCTGCTGCACCCGGGTGAGATGGGCGCGGCCGTGGGACAGTGCCTCACCAGCGCCGGGCACCAGGTGCTCTGGGCATCGGACGGCCGGGGCCCCGACACGGCTGCCAGGGCGGCGGCTGCCGGGCTGAGGGATATCCGGACGCCGCGGCAGATGGCCGCCGAGGCCTCGGTGATCATCTCGGTCTGCCCGCCGCACGCGGCCCTGGACGTCGCCTGGGCCGTGCACGGCTTCACCGGCCTGTACGTGGACGCGAACGCGATCTCGCCAGGCACGGCGCGGGAGGTGGCCAAACTGATCACCGACAGCGGCGGCCGCTACGTCGATGGCGGCATCATCGGCCCGCCGCCGAGGACGGCGGGCACGACCCGGCTCTACCTTTCTGGCCCGCAGGCGCTGGACATCCACGCGCTGTTCGCCGGTACCCCGCT
>JASIBJ010000055.1 GCA_030045215.1 Streptosporangiaceae bacterium
CGGTCGGCAAGCAGCCGCATGACCGTGGACACGTCTGCGTCCTGGAGCGTCAGGCCGGTCAGGTGCTGATAGACGGTCACCAGTTCACGCAGGAGTGCGTTCTCACGCTGGACCGCGCGCCCGTCTACGACGACAGACGCCCGGCGGGATGCCGGCCATGGGTCCGCCATATGCATCACGGTACACCGGTGACGCTGTGAAGGCCTTGTTCTCATCCACCATATATCGTCGGCCTCTGCTGTGCTGCTGCCCCGCCTGCGCGATGATTGCGCTGGCAGACGTGCTAGCAGCGCGGACATGCGGTGCTGTGACATAGCTGTGGCTGGCTACATATTCCGATGACCGAGCGCGTCTTGCCCGGCGTTACGGCGCCCGAGATTGGATGACAGCGCCACTCACCGGCGTCGCCGATTCTGAACGCTACGAAGGATCCGCACCGGCCGCAACCGCCTCCGCCCAGCGCAGGTCGGCCTTGCCCGACGGACTGCGCCTGATGCCGGCAACGAAGGTGATCGTGCGTGGCTTCTTGTAGTCGGCGAGCCGCCCGGCGAGGTGAGCGAGAAGCGCCTCGGCGGACAGTTCGCCGTCGCTGACGGGCGCCACGACGGCGCTCACGCGGTGTCCCCAGCGCGGGTCGGGCAGCCCGACCACAAGCGCGTCGCGGACGGCGGGGTGCTCGATCAGGACCTGTTCGACCTCCTCGGCGAACACTTTCTCGCCCCCGGTGTTGATGACACGGCTCCCGCGGCCGTGGAAGGTGATCGAGCCGTCCGTCTCGAGTGAGGCGAGGTCGCCGGTGACCACCCAGCGCCGGCCGCCGAACGTGCGGAAGGTCTGCGCCGTTTTCGTCTCGTCGCCGAGGTAACGGATCTCGTCGTCGGCGGGCGCGGCGAGCATGCCCACCTGACCTGAGCCTGGCACCACGTCCAGGCCCGCCTCATCGACGACCCGCGCGCCCGGCAGCAGCGTGAACCGGGAGGTGATGGCCGCATCGCCGCGGCGGGTCTGGCTGATGGCGAACGGGCCGCCCTCCGACGCCGCCACCAGGTCGCGGCAGACGAAGTCGCCATGGGCCAGGAGCCTGCGCTTGACCTCTGCGCTCCACGTGACCCCGACGCTCAGGATCCGCCGCAGGCTGGACAGGTCGTAGGGCCGGCCCGTCGCTGCCGCGCGGTCGAGCGCGTCGGCCAGCGGCAGCGCGAACACGTCACCCACGATCGAGACCGTGTCCACCCGCTCCCGCGCGACCGCGGCGGCGAGTTCGTCCGGGTCGTAGGAGCGCCCCGCCAGGAACACGACGCGCCCGCTGGCCACCAGCGCGCCCAGCGTCGTGTACATCCCGGTGGCGTGCATGAGCGGGGGAGCGGGCAGGCACACGATCGCGTCGCCGCCCTTGGTCAGCCGCCGCGTCACCGAGCGCAGCTCATCGAGCGAGCCGGGCGCCGGCTCGCCGATGAGCCCGAACCCATTGGCGCTCACCACCGGATACAGCCAGGCATGAGTGACCAGTACGCCCTTGGGTGTGCCCGTGGTGCCGCCGGTGTACATCAGCCAGTGATCGACGCCACGATCGGCGCGCGGAAGCGGCACGGCCGCGTCGATGACGGCCTCATAGCCGGCCGCCGTGTGTCCTCCCATCCTGCGGACCGCCTGATCGCCAACCTGCACCAGCGTGCGCACCGAGGGAGCGGATGCCTGGGCCTGTGCTACTCGCGACCTGAGCGACGCGTCGAAGATGGCGGCGGCCACGCTCGCGTCGGCGAACAGGTGGGCCATCTCCGCGGCCTGGTAGCGGTAGTTGACGTTCACCGGGATGGCCCGCAGCTTCAGGACCGCGAACACGCTCTCGAGGTATTCGATGCCGTTGTACAGCGCAATTGCCACGCGGTCCTCCGCGCCGATCCCGCTGGCCGCCAAGAACGCCGCCAGACGCGAGGCGCGCTCGTCCAGCTGTCGCCAGGTCCGGCTTCGTTCCCCGTGCGTAACCGCGACCTGCTCGGCCCGCTCGTCGGCGACGATCTCCAGGACAGACGCGAAGTTCTCCCTCACGGCTGCTGCACCGGCGGGGTGCCGTGGGTGTGGAAGCTCTCGATGGTCTTCAGGCCCCAGGCCTGGCCCTTGGCCCGCTCTGCGGCCGTCCACGAGATCGGCCGCCAGTCGGGGGCGAGCACGAGGCGGGCGCCGGCGTTGCACAGCTCGATCCGGTTGCCGCCTGGCTCCCAGACATACAGGAAGAACGTCTGCTGGATCGCGTGCTTGTGCGGCCCGGTCTCGATGTGAATGCCCGCCTCCAGGCAGACGTCGGCGGCCCGCAGGATGTCCTCGCGCTGGTCACATGCGAGCGCCACGTGATGCAGCCGGCCCGACGATCCGGTCCAGTCGCTGGTGTACACCAGGTCATAGCTCTTGTCGGTCAGGTGGTACCAGATGGCCGATGCCGTCCCGTCATCGAGCACGATCTGCTCGGTGAGCTGCGCGCCGAGCGCCTCCTCCAGGAACCGGGCCGCGGCCGGGATGTCGGCGGCCAGGTAGTTGACGTGATCGATGCGCCGGACGTTCGCGCCGCGACCAGGGAACCGCGCGGCCTGGTTCTTCAGCGCGGGCCGCTGCCCGTGCGGCGCCTCGTACCACATCGTCTGCCAGTACAGCCCCATCTCATGCCCGTCCGGGTCGCGGAACTCATAAACCGGGCCGAGCCCGCACTCGCCCTCCTGCCAGGAGCCGCGCAGGCCTGCTGCCTCGATCGCGGCTATCCGCCGGTCAAGCGCGTCCTGGCTGGCGGCGCGCAGCCAGGTCTTACCGATGCCGGGCTCCGGCGCCCCGGTCACCTTGAGCGTGAACATCTCGTAGTCGTCCCAGGCATGCAGGTAGATCGAGTCGCCGGCGCGCGCCACCTCCTCCAGGCCCAGCTGCGCGACCAGGAACTCCGCGGTCTGGCTCGGCACGGCCGTGCGCAGCTCGGCGGCCGAGACGTGCGCGATATCCCGGCATCTCTGCGTCGTCATGGGATTCCTTCCTGTGGTGCCTGGATTCCATCGGGGGCGGGCCGGATGCTGTGATTTGCGGGTAAATACTTACGCGGCAGCCGAGCGCTATCAACAGCGTCTGCCGCCAGGCGGGTGACGAAGGGACTTTCATGCGCACTGCGGTGCTCGGGCTCGGCGAGGCCGGCAGCCGGTACGCAGCCGGCCTGGCCGCCGCCGGGGTGCAGGTGAGCGGTTATGACCCGGCGCCGGTGACGACCCCGCCCGGTGTCGTCCGGGCGGAGTCCGCCGCTGCGGCGGCCGCCGGCTGCGACCTGGTGATCGGGCTTACCGGGCCGCGTGCGGCACCCGCGGCCGCTGCGGCCGCCGCCAGCGCGATGCGCACCGGCGGGTGCTACGCGGACTTCAACTCGGCGTCGGCGGCGGACAAGCGGGTCGTCGAGCGCGCGGTGGCCGCCGCCGGGATCATGATGGCCGACGTCGCCGTGCTGGCTCCGGTCGGCCGCAGTGGAGCGGCGACCCCGCTGCTTGCCTCCGGGCCCGGAGCTGCCTTCCTCGCCGACGCCCTCCGGCCGCTCGCCGCCCCGGTGGACGTGCTGGCCGGGCCAGTCGGGGCCGCCGCGGACCGCAAGCTGCTGCGCAGCGTGTTCATGAAGGGGCTGGCCGCTGCCGCGCTCGAGGCGGCGGCTGCGGGGCGGGCCGCCGGGTGCGAGCAGTGGGTCAGGGACCAGATGGCCGCCGAACTCGGGCCGGGCGGGACCGCGCTGGTCGAGCGGCTGATCGAGGGCTCGGTTACGCATGCGGCGCGCCGGATCCCCGAGGTGGCCGCGAGCCGCGAGGTCCTGCGCGAACTCGGCGTGCCCACCGACGTCTGCGATGCCGCGCTCAGCTGGCTGCGCCGCCTGCGCGACAACCGGACCTGAAAGACGGCGGGCCAACGCTGCGGTGGCGCGGGAAGGCCAGTACCGGCCCGCGTACTGAGCCGGCGCGACGCCCGCTCATGACGACGCCTGCACACCCCGGCCGCGCATCGTCGTCACCGAGAAGACCGCAAGCCCTGCCGCCACCGCCCCGGCACCGATCGCGAGCGCGGCGGGGTAGCCCCAGTGGCTGGCCGCGACTCCGCCGACGACCGAGCCGACCAGCCCGGCCGTCCCGCTGGTCGCGTTGAGGAGGCCCTGGGCGTCGCCCTGCGCGTCGGGCATGAGCTGAGCGGTGAGTTCCGGAGTGGCGACGCTGAGGAACGACCAGGCGAACATGATGCCCGCAAACGCGGCCAGCGGCAGGACGGCGGGCAGGTGACCGACCGCGGCGAACGCGGCCAGCGCCGCGAGCAGGATCACTCGCGCGCCGAGGGCACCAGCCATGGCGGCGGCCGCTCCCCGCCGCTGGCACGCCCGGCCCGCCGTGGCGAACAGCGGAAGGCTCACGAAGACGATGACCGCGAAGGCCAGCGCTGAGCTGGCCGGGGGAACCCCGTAGGCGTGCTGGAACAGCACCGGGTAGAGCGCGAACAGGATCGCTGTCCCGGCATAGGCCGGTATCCAGGCCGCCAGCAGCCAGCCGAAGCGGCCGCCAAGCAGGCTGGGTATTCCCGAGAACGGCCGCCGGTGCGCGAGGTAATGCGCCCGTGACGGGCTGGCCGGGCCCCACTCGCCGGTCCGCCCGGCCGACGCCAGGTGGCGCCGGGCCGG
>JASIBJ010000563.1 GCA_030045215.1 Streptosporangiaceae bacterium
GTGGCCGCACCAAGACCACCCAGGATGAGGCATAGTTGCTTGATGCTGTACTCGACGATTCTGGCAGGCGGCAGCGGCACCCGGCTGTGGCCGCTGTCCAGAGCCAGCGAGCCCAAGTTCCTGCACCCGCTGACCGGGACCGACCGCACGCTGCTGCAGGCCACGGTGGACCGGCTTGGGGGGCTGTCCGAGTCAGCTCATGTCTACGTGGTGACCGGTACGGCGCACGCGGCAGCGATCGCGCGCCAACTGCCGCAGGTGCCCGCGGAGAACATCCTCGTCGAGCCGTCGCCGCGGGACTCCTGCGCCGCGATCAGCCTGGCCAGTGCCATCATCGCGCTGCGCGACCCCGAGGCCGTCATGGCCGCGTTCTCCGCCGACCACCTGATCGGCGACGAGCCCCGGTTCGCCGCGGTGATCATGCAGGCCGTCGCCGCCGCCCAGCAGGGTTACCTGACGACCGTCGGCATCCGGCCGGCGCGGCCGGATGTCAGGTTCGGCTACCTGAAGACCGGCGACCAGCTGACCGGTGAAGCCCTGCTGGTCGCGGAGTTCAAGGAGAAGCCGTCGCTGGAGGTCGCGACCGGCTACGTGCAGTCCGGCCAGTATCTGTGGAACGCGGGCATCTTCGTCTTCCGAGTGCAAGCGTTCCTGACCGAACTGGAGCGGTGTAAGCCGGCGCTCAGCGCGGGCATCGCTGCGATCGCGGCGGCGTGGGACACCCCGCAGCGCGACAGCGTCCTCGCCGAGGCCTGGCCCGACCTGGAGAAGATCTCCGTCGATTACGGGGTGTTCGAGGGGGCGGCCGCGGCCGGCAAGGTCGCCACCGTGCCGGCCGACATGCCATGGACCGATATCGGCGACTTCCACTCGCTCGGCGAGGCCCTGCCCACGGATGAACACGGCAACCTCCTGATCGGCGATCAGGAGAAGGTGATCACCAGAGACGTCAAGGACGCGGTGATCGTGTCGACCGCAGATCGCGTCGTTGCGATGATCGGTCTGCAGGACGTCGTGGTCGTCGACACGCCTGACGCCCTCCTGGTCTGTGCCCGCGACCGCGCCCAGGAGGTCAAGCAGGTCGTGGATGAGCTGCGCAACTTCGGCGAGGGCGGCTGCATCTGACCGGCCGCGGGCGCGCCGGTCATGAGCTCGTTCCCTTATCCGGCAGCTTGCCCTGCGGCGCGTTCGTAACTGATCATGTGCGCCTCAGCTGACGCCGCCCAGCTAAATTCCGTCGCCCGCGTGTGCCCCGCCTGGCCGAGCGCGGTGCGCCTGGCCGGGTCCTCAAGCAGGGCCCGGAGCGCGGCCCTGATGCTCTCCGCGTCTGGCTCGGTGTAGGCGACGGCGTCACCGCCGACCTCGGGCAGCGCGGTCCGGTGGGTGGTGAGTACCGGCGCGCCGCAGGCCATCGCCTCCAGCGCGGGCAGCCCGAAGCCCTCGCCGGTGCTAGGGAACGCGACCACGAGCGCACCGCCGAAGAACCCAGGCAGGTCATTGAAGTGCAGGTAGCCCGGCCTGACCAGGTGCAGGTGCGCGGGCACTGCGGCCACCGCCTCGTCCACTTCCTCGCTCCACCCGCTGCCTCCGGCTAGCACGAGCGCAGGCGGGTCGGCCAGGTCGGTCACGGCCGCCGACCAGCCGGCGATGAGGGCGGGCACGTTCTTGCGGGGCTCCAGTGTGCCGAGGTAGGCGACGTACCCGCGGCCGTGCAGCCCGAGCCGGTCCGAGACCTGCCGCAACTGGTGGGCGTCGGGGCGGTGAAACAGCGAGTGGTCCACCCCGTGGTAAGCGACGTCGATCTTGGTTGGATCGGCCGCGAGCACCCTGACCAGCTCGTCCCTGGTCGCCTTCGACGGCACGATCAGCCGCGTGGCCTGCCGGGCGGACGTGCGGATGGCGGCCTTGTAGAAGGCGGCGGTCACCGGGCTGTGCGCGTCAGGCTCGGTGTAGAAGGTGAGGTCGTGCACCGTCACGACGACCGGCTTGCCCGGCCGCAGCGGCATCGAGTAGTGCGGCGAGTGGATCACATCGGCGCCGACCTGCTGCGCGACCAGCGGCAGGCCGCTCTGCTCCCAGGCCAGCCTGGCGGGCCGGTGGGCGATGGCTGGCGGCCCGGCGACCACCGTGGCATTCGGGATAAGGCGGCCATACCGCTCTTCGTCCGCGCGCTGGCATGCGACGGCCAGGTCCGCGCCGGCCGTATCGAGGGCAGCCACCAGGCCATCCACATAACGGCCCAGGGCTCCACGGTCGGCGGGCACCGCAGTCGCGTCAACTAGCACACGAGGCGCCACGACCAGTACCGCTCCCTTCTCGTCAGCACGTTCTCCTGAGCTGATCCAGGCTCTGGAGGACCGGCCCGGACCGGACGTGCATGCGCATGGCCCGCGGGCCGCGCCCTGGATGTCCCGTCAGATCCGAGCGTACGCCCTCAGTCGCCCTCGCGCGCCGCCGTGGCGGCCCGCGCAGGCGGCAGTATCGTTACGTCCGCATCCGATTAGGTAAACAGTGCCGGTCACCGCTAGTCATCCCTGTGCGGCCGGATGCGCGGCATATTGATCCACCGCGCCTGGCAACCTACCGTGGCGCGCTAGCGCGGGCCCTGCGGCGCGCCGGTCAGCAGGACGGAACGGGGCGGCCCGCGTTGATCGCCTCCAGATCGGCCACGGCGCCGGCCAGCGTGCTGACCTTCACCAGCCGCAGGCCGCTCGGCACGGCTCCGACCGTGTTGACGCAGTTCGCAGCCGGGGTCAGGAAGATCGTCGCGCCCGCGGCGCGAGCGCCCGCCATTTTCTGCTGGATGCCGCCGATTGGCTCGACCGCGCCGCCTCCGGCCGTCGGTTCGATCTCGCCGGTCCCCGCGATGAACTTGCCACCGGTCAGGTCGTCGCGCGTCAGCTTGTCGATGATGCCGAGCGCGAACATCATTCCGGCGCTCGGGCCGCCGATACCGGGAATGTTGATCTTGATGTGGAACGGGAACACGTAGCTCGGCGGGTAGATGTAGACCCCGATGGCTGGTACCCCGCCAACGTCCTTGGTCGTCAGCGTCACGTTCCTGGGGACGCCGTTGCGGTCGATCGTCAGTGTCACCGGCGCGCCCGGCTTGCGGTCCTGGATCATGGTCACGACGCTGTGATCGCAGCTCACCGGCGTCCCGTCAACCGCGGTAATGATGTCGCCAGCCCGCAGCACCCCGGAGGCCGGATAGCCCTTGCGGGTGGCCTGGATCTTGTCGATCGTCTTGTAGCTGATGTTCAGGTAGCACAGCGCCGCCGCCGCGGCATCCTGCTGCGAGCCCACCATCTCCTGGTAGTCCTGCTGCACCACCTGCTGCGTGCTCTGGCCCGGCGTGAAGATCTCGCTCTCCGGCACGACTGCGTCATCCGGCGTGAGCCAGGCGCTGATCGCGTTGAAGATGTTGAAGCCGGTACCGGGTCCGCCCGAGTAGGACACGGTGACCATGTTGAGGTTGCCGCTGGTCGGGTACGTGCGGCGGCCGCTGATCTGGATGAGCGGCTGCCCGCCATTCCCGGCCAGCGTGTTCAGCGTCGGCCCGGGCGTGAGAGCGACATACGGCACAGAAGCGGTGATGGCGATGATGAGGCCGACGACCACGGCGGCGCCGGCGATGATCAGCGTGATGAGCCGGTGAGACATGGGTAGGGGCCTTCCGGGCATACCCGGAAGCCTACGCACCATCCACCCACTCGCTGTCCCCGCCGGTGAAGAGCTGATGCTTCCAGATCGGCACGGTAGCCTTCAGCTCGTCTATCAGGGCCTCGCAGGCCTCGAACGCGTTGCTCCGGTGGGCGGCGGACACCGCCGCCACGACGGCCAGGTCCCCCACCTGCAAGTCGCCGGTCCTGTGCAGCACGGCGATCGCCACCACCGGGTAGCTGGCCGCGATCTTCTCGGCAAGCCGCTCGAGTTCGGCGGTGGCTGACGGGTGGGCGCTGTAAGACAGGGCGGAGACACCGCGACCACGGTCGTGATTGCGGACCGCGCCGGTGAATACGACGACGGCACCGGCGGCAGGATCGGCGGCCGCGGCGCGGACCTCATCCACCGATAGCTCGTCGGCCCGCAGCTCCGCGAGTCTGATCACGCTCACCATCACAAGTTACAGGCAGTCCGCCGAGTCGGCGCAGCAGCCCAGCGTCCGGCGGCTCTGCCTCATCGTGATCATGTAGTGTTACCCGGCTATCAGGCGAGCAGCACTACATGATCATGGAGCGAACGCGGGATGACAGCCCCAGGCCGGCGCTGTCATGATCCGCGGCGGCTGCGCCTGACCTGCCGGACGATGGCGGCCGTGCCGATGACAGCCACCGTGGCGCCGGCGGCCGTGATCGTCGCGTCCTTCTTTCCCAGCCGTCGGCCAGCCACCGCGTGATGCCCGGCCCGCTGCCCGAGCAGCACCTCAAGCGCCATGGCGTTGTCGAACGCAGGCTGCCAGCCCGCCTCGCGCAGCGACTTGCAGTCCACTACCCAGGGGTAGACCACGTAGTGCAGGTCAGCCACCGGCGCAGGCGTTATGCCAGCCCGGTGCAGCCGCTGCGCGGTCGCGAACGTCAGCCCGGCAGGCAGCTCAATCCTTCGCATTCCGGACAGCTCCTCTAGCTGGTCTTGCTCCAGCCAGCCGTCGCAGCCGACCGCGAACTCCCCTGTCACCTGGCCGGTCGCGGCCAGTTCCAGGGCCGAGACGAGGTCATCGACGTGACAGAACTGCCAGCGCGCCGCGCAACCCTTGACCGCCAGCAGTCTCGGAGCCTCGAAGTGCCGGGTGATGAGCGTGTCCACACCGTCACCGACGAGCGCCGCCGGCCGGGCCACAGTTACCTCCATGCCTGGATGGGTGCGCGGAGAACGCCGGGCGAGGTGCTCGATCTCCAGCAGGTCGCCGACGACGCTGCCGTCGGATTCCGCGCTGAGCGGCGAGTCTTCCGGCATCGGCACCGGATTATCCGGCGATGCGCCGTAGACCATCGCGCTGGTCACCAGGACAACCCGCTGGACACCCCCGGCCGCCGCGGCGGTCAGCACGGTCTGGGCGCCGCGAACGTTGAACGCCCGCCTGGCCCGGCTGTCGGAGTCTGGCGCCAGGTCCAGGTCGGTGTGCACGACGACATCGACGCCAGCCAGCCGGCCCGCCAGGGCCGGATCCCTGACGTCGACCACGCGCCAGGTGACCCCGGACACATCACCGCGGTGATCGTCGATGGCCACCACGCGGCCCACCTGCGCTGATGAGGCGAGCCTCGCGGTCAGTGCCAGCCCAAGGCCTCGCGCGGCTCCGGTCACGGCCACCACCGGCCCAGATCGCTTGCCGTTAGGCCGGATCGGCCGCGGCTGCACCAGGGCCTCGGTCCCGTTCCCGGCGGTCGGGTCGCCGCCCGCCCGGCCGTCGGCGGCCTGTTCTGCCGCGGCCGGGGGGACGGCCTGTCCGGCGGGCTTGCGAGACCGCTTACGGGACGGCGGCTGCTCGGAATCGCCGCCTGGGCTGCGCTCAGGGCGAACCTGGGCTACTCGGTTGCTCACAGCGCACCGCTCCCGGGATAGCTTGGCCAGTGTGGACCCTTCCATCCTGCCTGAGAGGCCAGGCAGATGACTGAGCCTCCCTTCGGCTTTGGCCCGCGGCGCGACGACGATCCGGACGTGCCCGGCGGTTCAGGCTCGGGTGGCTCTGGCTCCGGAGGCTCCGGCTCTGGCGGCTCCGACCCGCTGGGTCCGCTCGGCGGCATGGGCCCGCTGGGCCCGATGGGCGACCCGCAGCAGTTCGCCGAGGCGCTCCGCCAGTTCGCCGACCTGATGGCGTACCAGGGCGGGCCCGTCAACTGGGACCTGGCCAAGAACATCGCGCGGCAGACGGTGGCGGCTAAGGGCGATGCCAGCGTCCTGGACAGCGAGCGCAGCAAGGTCGTCGAGGCGCTCAGGCTGGCCGATCTGTGGCTGGAAGACGCAACGGAGTTCCCGAGCGGCATCAGGACCTCGCAGGCATGGAGCCGGGCCGAGTGGGTGGAAGCGACCCTGCCCGTCTGGTCCAAGCTCTGCGACCCGATCGCTTCCCGCGCGGTCGAGGCCATGAGCGGGCTGCTCACCGACGACCCTGAGGAGTTGCCGGGCGACCTTCCGCCGGAGATGCGCGCCATGGTCGGCGGCCTGGGCGGTCTCGGCGGCCTCAGCGAGATGATGAAGCGGATCGGCGGCATGATGGTCGGCGGGCAGGCCGGCGCTGCCGTCGGCGCGCTGGCCGAGGAGGTCGTCAGCTCTACCGACGTGGGCCTGCCGATTGGCCCCGAGGGAGTCGGCGCGCTGCTGCCGGCCGGCGTGGCCGCGTTCGGCGCCGGGCTGTCTGTCGATGCCGAGGAGGTACGGCTGTTCCTCGCGCTGCGCGAGGCGGCTCATCATCGGCTGTTCGGTCACGTGCCTTGGCTGCGGGCCCGGCTGCTCGGCGCGGTCGACGACTACGCCAGGGGTATCAAGGTCGACGCGAGCGCCCTGCGGGACGCGATGCCGCAGATCGACCCGTCCAATCCCGAGGCGCTGAACGAGGCGCTGTCCGGCGCGGCCCTGTTCCAGCCGGAGGATACGCCCGAGCAGAAGGCCGCGCTGGCGCGGCTGGAGACCGTGCTCGCGCTGGTCGAGGGCTGGGTGGCAACCGTCGTGGCCGCGGCGGCGGCCGACCGGCTGCCCCAGGCGACTGCGCTGGCCGAGGCCATCAGGCGCAGGCGCGCCACCGGAGGTCCCGCCGAGCGGACCTTCGCGACCCTCGTCGGCCTGGAGTTGCGGCCGCGCAGGCTGCGGGAGGCCGGAGCCATCTGGCAGGGGCTCACGAGCGAGCGCGGCGTCACCGGGCGAGACGCAATCTGGGCCCACCCGGACTTGCTGCCGACCGCCGACGACTTCGACGACCCTGAAGGCTTCGTCCGCGGCCGGCCGGAATTTGACATCTCCGACCTGGATGCCGGGGCCGATCCGGACGAGAAGCCGGACGACGGTCACGAGGATAGCTAGTCGCCTGACGCCGCGACTCCCCCACCAGCCCGGCCGGGGCTGCTAATCACGGTCCACAGGAGGTGGACACCGTTACCGCAGCTCATTGCCGGAACGGCGGTAGGTGGCTCGGCTAATTCACAGCGGCACGCACAGCTATCCACAGAGACACTCCGCGGCTTCCCCACGATATTCACAGCGCCGTCCACAGGGTGCTATTGACGGCTCCGGTGCGCGAGCCTAGCTTCGCCGAGAGTCCCCGGCTCAGGCCGTCGTCGCTTCTGGGGAAGGGGGGCGGGCGATCAGCCTGGGCCTGGGGCCCTTGTATCGCCGAAGTGTCGGACCCCCGTGCCAGGCTGCGGGCATGCGACCAGCACTCCGGCCCGGCTTGTTGCCGCTGTGGCGGGACCGGGACACGATCCAGATCGGCGTGGACCCGCGGCGCGCCGCCGCGCTGACCGGCGTAGGCGCGGCCGCCGCCGTCATCGATTTACTGGACGGCAGCCGGGACCGAACGCAGGTCATCACCACGGCTACGGAACTCGGCGTCCCTGTGGCGCAGGCCGAGCAGATGCTGACCTTGCTGGCGGCCGCCGGAATGCTCATCGACTTCCCGGCCGCCACGGTGCGCGCGTTGCCGGGCGAGCTGCGGCGGCTCTTACTGCCCGAGCTGGCGGCTGCCTCGCTCGCCCGGATGGACTCCGATGGCGGCAGTCGGGTGCTGGCCCGGCGGGCCGCTGCGACGGTGCAGATTACGGGCGATGGCGCGCTCGCGACCGCCATGGCAGAGGTACTGACGTCATCCGGGGTGGCCGCGCTCCGCGCGCCGCTGGCACCGGCCGTCTCGCCGGGTGGACGGGCTCGGTCTCCCGCCCCTGCGCTCGTCGTGCTGACCGCGTTGCATCCGCCCGAGCTCGTGGTTGAGCTATTGCGCGATCGCGTCCCGCATCTCGCGGTGTCGGCGGGCGAGGCCATCGGCACTGTCGGGCCCCTGGTCCGGCCGGGCACGACGGCCTGCTTGCGGTGTCTGGACCTGGCCAGGACCGACCGCGATCCCGCGTGGCCGCTGATCCTGGCTCAGCTCGGCAGGCGACAGCCTGACCCTCCGGCCTGTGATGCGGTGCTGACCATGGCGGTCACGGCCCAGGCCGCGGCGCAGGTGCTGCACTTTGTCGACCGGCCGGAGCTGATTGGACCGACCGAGAACGCGACCCTCGAGCTTGTGGAGCCGGGCTGGCAGTGGCGCCGCCGGAGCTGGCCGCCTCATGCCGCCTGCATCTGCCGGGCCAGCAGCGCAGCCTGAGCGTCAGGCAGTGTGGACGACGGATCTCCCTCACACGCGAGAACCGGCATGACCGCGGCGGGCCCCGGCCAGCAGGAGGACCAGACCGATCACGGCGATGACCGGTCCGGCCGCGGCCCAGAACCCGCTCCCGGTCATCGAGCTCCCGCCGAGGATCCCGAAGCCCTGCAACGCGAACACGGTTCCGGCGATCAACAGCAGCGCACCCGCCGCGAGCTGCAGCCCTCTGATCATGTCATGTGTCCTTTATCACAGCCGGGCCGCTACCGGCCCTCCGTAACAGGCAACGACCGGCGGCGCCGGGAGGTTCATCGGCGACGAGCGCGGGCCCACGGGTCTGCCGAGTAGCAGCGGCACCGAGCCGTAGCCGACAATGGGGCAATGAGCGATCTGCCCCGGCTAGCGGTCACCCGGACGGCCAAGCTAGCCTCGCTGCCCGTTGGTCTGGCCGGCCGGACGGCGCTCGGCCTGGGCAAGCGACTGGGCGGGCGGCCTGCTGAGATCGTCGCCGAGGAGATCCAGCAGCGCACCGCCGAGCAGATCTTCCGGGTGCTCGGTGAGCTCAAGGGCGGCGCGCTCAAGCTCGGCCAGGCGCTCTCGATCTTCGAGGCGGCCCTTCCGCCCGAGATAGCCGGACCTTACCGGGCCACGCTGACCAGGCTTCAGGAGTCCGCGCCGCCGCTGCCCGCCGCAACCGTGCACAAGGTCCTCGCGACCGAGCTTGGTCCGGACTGGCGCGCGCAATTCGCGGCGTTCAACGACGTTCCGGCGGCCGCGGCCTCCATCGGTCAGGTGCACCGCGCCACCTGGCTCGACGGC
>JASIBJ010000056.1 GCA_030045215.1 Streptosporangiaceae bacterium
CCGAACGGCTGCCACGTCGCGACCAGATGTACCGGCGCGCCGTGATCGAGGTGCACCACGAGCCTGGCCGTCACCACGCCAGTCGACTGATTCCAGACTGCCGAACCGTCGATCGTGGCGTTGGTGACCCAGCGGACCGCGTTCAGCGAGACCGTGAGCTCGTTCCCCTGGGAAAGCGTGACCGTGCCCCCGCGCAGTCCGAGGTCGGTGCCCGAGAACAAGTCGGGCGACCGGCTGATCTCATCGCCGACGGCCGCGACCGCGATCGTGGCGGCCTGCCGTGCCGTCCGGCTGGCCGTGTTGCCCGCGACCGCCTTCGCGGGGACGGCGTCGGCCAGCCGCAACGGATAGGTGCCGACCGTGTGGATCGGCGCCACCGTCGCGGCGCAGCTGACGTCTTCGTGGCTCAGGTTGCCCGGATCGGCGACGAAGCTCTGGTAGATGGAGGCCGGGCAGGCGTCGTTGGCGTCTTCCAGCGTCACGTGGGTCAGGTTCGCGACTCTCACGAGCCGGGCCGACTTGCCCATCTGCCGCGCGACCAGCGATGCGCCGTCCAGCCACGGGGTCAGCGAGTCGAGTGTGCCGGAGAGGATGAGTACCGGCACGGTGGCCGGCACCAGGGGCGGCTGCCGGGTGATGGGGTCCACCAGGTGCTCGGGCGTCGGCCAGTCCAGGCACGCGCTGTAGGCCTCGGTGTACTGGTCCATGCTGGTCCACTCGGCCACGCTGAACGGAGCGAACGTGTTGCGCGGTTCGCGCCGCAGTGCCGCGTCGTACTGGCGGAGCCGGACGGCCGGTGATGCCGTGCGGCTGAACAGCTGCACGTAGTCGCTGCAGGAGACGGCGAAGTACAGTCCGTCGCTGAACTCGGGCAGAGGGTAGTTCGTGTCGTCGAACCCGACCGACAGCGCGGCCAGCCGCAGCAGCGGCGCGGGGTCGTTGTGCTGGAGCAGTGCCCGGCCTGCCGCGTCCAGGTCCTGGTACACGACCGGATCGAACCCGGCGTTGTTGACCAGGTTCACGAGCGTGAGCTCGTTCACCGTCATTCTGGTCCTGGTCCCCTCCAGGGTTGCCGTGTCGCCGGTCACCGGCCTGCGCGCCAGCCGGCGGGCGAGCCGAGTGATCCGGCTCCAGGCCGACCCTTCGCCCCGGGTGGCCGCGGCGCACGCCGGCGACTGGCTGCAGGCCTGGTCGAAGGCGACGCGGGCGGTCACGGCCGTGGTGGCGTACCACGGGTTCAGGTCGAGTACCTGGTAGGTCGAGTCGAGCGTGACCGACCGCAGCTGCTGCGGATAACGCGAGGCGAAGACCTGGGCGAACCAGCTCCCGTAGGAGTCGCCGTACAGGTCGACACGGCCGAGCTTGAGCTCGGTCACCACGGTCGACACGTCGCGGGCGGAGTACGCGGTGTTGAACAGGTCAGACGCGTGCACCCAGCCGCCGTGGCGGTAGTGCCAGGTGTGGTTGAGCTGGTCGCCGCAGGCGGCCACCGCCTTGTCGAAGGCCGCGCCGTACTGGTGCTGAGGCTGCGTCCAGCTCTCCAGGCCCTTGCAGTCGATCACGCTCGAGTTCCCGGTGCCGCGCAGGTTGACCAGCAGCATGTTGCGGGTCTGCAGCAAGGTCCCGGCCGCCGCGACGTACAGCGATTCGCTGCCGGTGGTGGCGAACCCCGGCCCGCCCTCGACGGCGAGGATTGTCCCGCTCGCGACCTTGGCCACGGTCGGCGGCAGCAGCTCGAAGCCGATGCTGATGTCGGGGCTCGCCTTAGGGCGCGAGTAGTCCAGCGGGACCTTGATGCTGCCGCAGTACATCACCGGCGCCGTGCCGCACTTGCTGAGCCGGACGGCACCCACTCGAATGGAATGCGGCGCGGCGCGTCCCGCCCGGGCGGCGTTCGCGCCCGTGACGGCGCCCGCGGCCGAAGCGGCGTTTGCGGCCGGCCCGAGGCCCAGCAGCATCAGGCCGCTCGCGGCCAGCACACTTGTCCATATGCGTGCCGCCCGGCGGCAACACGGCGGCCTTGTCCGGTTCTGCACCCAGAAATCGTAAGTCGCGGCCGACGCGCTAGCGCGGTATTGCTGACATCTTGCTCGCGCGGATCGACTGGGACCCCGTTGCTCCGCGCGAGCGGGCGCTGTGCCTAGAGGCCGAGTTCGGTCTCGAACGCGCCCTCTTCGAGCCGGGTCTTCATAGTGGCCAGGAAGCGCGCGGCGTCGGCGCCGTCCACGAGCCGGTGGTCGTAGGTGAGCGCCAGGTACGCCATCGACCTGACCGTGATCACCTCGCCGAGCGTGGTGTCCTCGACGACGACCGCGCGCTTGACGACAGTGCCGGTGCCGAGGATGCCGACCTGGGGTTGATTGATGATCGGAGTGTCGAACAGGGCACCGCGGCTGCCGGTGTTCGTGAGCGTGAACGTGCCGCCGGTTAGTTCGTCGGGACTCACCTGGCCGGCCCTGGTGCGTTCGGCCAGATCGGCGATCTTGCGGGCGAGACCGCCGATATTCAAGTCGCCTGCGTTCCGTATTACCGGGACCATCAGGCCGCGCTCGGTGTCGACGGCGATGCCGAGATGCTCGGCGTCATGGTAGGTGACCTGGCCGGATGCCGTGTCGATGACGGCGTTCAGCTTCGGATGCACCTTGAGCGCCTCGACGGCCGCGAGCGCGAAGAACGGCAAGAACGACAGCTTCACGCCCTCCCGAGCCTCGAACAAAGCCCTGGCGCGGTCCCGCAGGCGGGCGATCGCGGTGACGTCCGCCTCGATGACGGTCGTCAGCTGCGCCGAGGTCTGCAGCGACTCAACCATGCGCTGCGCGATGACCTGGCGGGCCCGCGACATCCGCTCGGTGGTGCCGCGCAGGCTCGATGGCACGATCGGGGAACGAGGGGTG
>JASIBJ010000564.1 GCA_030045215.1 Streptosporangiaceae bacterium
ACGACGTCCGCTGGGTGCTGACCAAGGGCAAGCTGCCCGCCGCCGCCTGGATCGAGGTGATCACCACCGCGCACGAGCTTGGCCTCCGCACCACCGCCACGATGATGTACGGGCACGTGGACACCCCGGCGCACTGGGTCGGCCACCTGCGGGTGATCCGCGGCATCCAGGAGCGCACCGGCGGGTTCACCGAGTTCGTGCTGCTTCCGTTCGTGCACGCCAGCTCCCCGATTTACCTGGCCGGCATGGCCAGGCCGGGGCCGACGCGGCGAGAGAACCGTGCGGTGCACGCGGTGTCCAGGCTGATGCTGCACGGCGCGATCGCGAATGTCCAGTGCTCCTGGGTGAAGCTCGGCGAGGAGGGCTGCCTGGACGTGCTCCGCGGCGGGGTGAACGATCTGGGCGGGACGCTGATGGAGGAGACCATCAGCCGGATGGCGGGGTCGCAGAACGGGTCCTACAAGACGATCAGCCAGCTTGCCGCACTCGTGGCCCCGACCGGCCGCAAGCTGCGCCAGCGCACCACCCTGTACGGCACTCCGCCCGCCGAGCGGGTCGCGGCTGCCGCCGCCAGCGACGGGGTGTGCGACTCGGTGCGCGGTCCCGCTCGGCTGGCACCGCGCGCCCAGCTGCCGCTGATTGACGCCTAGCCGCGCGTGTCGTCGGCGCTAGACCAACGGTGCTCGCCGAACGGTGCAAGCCCAGCTGCGCTAGCCCAGCTGTGCTAGCGCAATTGTGGCGAGGTCAGCACGGTAGCCCACACCACCTTGCCGCGCTGATCCGGCGCCGGGCAGTAGCCCCACCGGTGGCTAAGCGAGGCCACCACCTGCAGGCCGCGGCCAGTCTCGGCCTCCCAGTCGGGCTGGCGCGGCAGCGGCACCTCGTTGCTCGGATCCGCGACCGCGCAGAGCACGCACGGCCCAGGGTGCAGCAATCCGAACCGGATGGGGCTGGCCAGGCTGCCGGTTCCTGGCCTGCCGATGGCGTGCCGCAGGGCATTAGTCAGCAGCTCGGAGACCACGGCGGCGACGTCTTCGGCGCAGTCGGGTGTGCCCCACCGCTGCAGCGTTCGTAAGGTGAACGTTCGCGCCGCCGTTACCGAGCTCGGTACCGGCGCCGGGGTCCGCGTCGCCACCAGCGGTGCGCTCGACCAGCCGGTGGCGGATACGCCGGCCGGGGGCACGCCGGTGGCGGCCAGGATGGGTTCGACCGGCCAGTACCCGGACAGGAGCGCGGCCATCTCGGCGGCGGACTGCAGCCACGGCCAGGCAGTGCCGGTGCGGGCGACAGGCGTCAGTTCAGCCGAGCGCGCGGTCATCACGGCTCCAGAGCGTGGGCAGGCGGAAACACACAGTAAGTTATGTCCGTATTAGCTCCATCCTGCCCGACAGAATAAGCGGTCTGCAAGGCCGTCTGCACGTGCATATGATTTGTTATCCCCGACTCGCGCAGGCTAGGGTTGATCCATTCCGTCTGTCTGCACGTGCCAATGCACGTGCAGATCACAAATGGCGAGCTTGGGAGACAGAGATGCAGGTAGTGAATGGCGTCCCCGCTGACCAGCTGGCGGAGGGGACGCAGTGGCGCAAGAGCCGTGCCAGCAATCCGAGCGGCAACTGCGTCGAGATGGCCGCCCTGCAGGACGGCGGCGTCGCCGCCCGCAACTCGCGGTACCCGTCCGGACCCGCCCTGATCTTCACGCGCGCCGAGGTGGCCGCGTTCCTGGCTGGCGTCAAGAACGGCGAGTTCGACGACCTCGGCTAGATGCTCGTTGCCGCAAATCCGCAACAGTACGGTCGTTCTCCTACAGATTCCCATCGGATCCGGTGATATCGTGCCCGTGCGCCCGTGAAAAAGGCGGTCGCCGCGCGCTGGATCAGCGGCTTTGCGGTGCCCGCAAAAGCGGGGTAATGGTTGAGGGCAGAGAGCTGCTGAGCGGGGCCGGGACGGCCGGCTCGGTTAGCGGGAGCGACTGTGAACATGGTTCAGCAGCCTGACGACGAGTCTGTGCCGGAGCTGGGCCGTCTCGAGGCGGTCAGCGGTCCGACGGCGTTACGCATGCTGCTCGGCGCTCAGCTGCACGACCTGCGCGAGGCCGCCGGCATCAGCCCGGATCAGGCGGGTTACGAGATTCGCGGGTCGCGGTCGAAGATCAGCCGGCTAGAGCACGGCCGGGTGAGCTTCAAGGAGCGCGACGTCTCGGATCTGCTGACGCTGTACGGCGTCACCGACGAGAAGCGCCGTGCGCACATGCTCACGCTCGCACAGCACGCGAACAATCAGGGCTGGTGGGCGAAGTACGACGACGTCCTGCCTGACTGGTTCGAGACCTACGTCGGACTTGAGCAGGCGACGTCGCTGATCCGCAGCTACGAGCTGCAGTTCGTGCCCGGTCTGTTCCAGACCGAGGACTACGCGCGGGCGGTCACCATCCTCGGGCACCGAGCCGCGTCGGCCGAGGAGATCGAGCGGCGGGTTAGCCTGCGGCTCAAGCGCCAGCAAGTGCTGGCCGGACCACAGCCGCGGGTCTGGTCGGTCATCGACGAGTCGGCGCTGCGACGGCCACTCGGCGGCCGGGACACGATGCGCGCCCAGTTGCGGCATCTGCTGGAGATCGCGGAGCTGCCGCAGGTGACGCTGCAGCTGATGCCGTTTGACCGCGGCGGTCATTCGGCGGCCGGCGGGTCCTTCGCGATCCTGCGGTTCGCCGAACCTGACCTGCCGGACATCGTGTACATCGAGCAGCTCACGGGCGCCCTCTACCTCGACCGGCACGAGGAGATCGACCACTACCGCGAGGTCATGAACAGCCTGAGCGCCGAGGCCGAGACCCCGGCCGACAGCGAGCGGCTGCTCAAGCGGATCATCAGGGCCACGTAGCAGGCGAGTGACAAGGCAGCGAGCGCGAAGGGCGACCAGATGACCAGTGAGGCGGCACCGCAAGCGCAGGGAGAGGCTGGGCCAGCGCCCGCGCCGGGTGACGCACCCTCGTTCGACACCAGCGTCGCGCACGTCGCGCGGGTCTATAACTACTGGCTGGGCGGTAAGGACAACTTCGCGGCGGACCGCGCGGCGGCGGAGCAAGCGATGGCCGCCTATCCCGACATTGTCTTGTCGGCACGGGCCAACCGCGCATTCCTTCGCCGTGCCGTGCACTTCCTGGCCGGCGAGGTAGGCATACGGCAGTTCCTCGACATCGGCACGGGCATCCCGAGCGCGAACAACACGCATGAGGTGGCGCAGGCGGTGGCGCCAGACAGCCGGATCGTCTATGTCGACAATGATCCCATCGTGCTCGCCCACGCACGGGCGCTGCTCACCGGCAGCCCGGCGGGTGCGACCGACTACGTGGACGCCGACTTGCGGAAACCCGATCAGATCCTCGAGCGTGCCGCGCGGACCCTGGACTTCACCCAGCCGACCGCGATCATGCTGATGGCAATCCTGCAGCACCTGAGCGAGGATGACGATCCCTGCGCCGTCGTGGCCGGGCTACTCGCCGCCGTGCCGGCCGGAAGTTACCTGGCGCTGTCGCACCCGGCGAAGGACATCGAGCCGGAGAAGATGGCCGCGATGGCGGAGCGCCTGAACCAGATGA
>JASIBJ010000565.1 GCA_030045215.1 Streptosporangiaceae bacterium
GGTGGATGCCGGCTACAACCCCGGCAATGTCGGCGATGTCGCCTTCACCGAAGCAGTCGAGGTCGCGAGCCTGCTGACGCCGGTTCCCGGTGGCGTCGGGCCGATGACAATCGCCGTCTTGCTTGACCAGACCGTCGACGCGGCCGCCAGCCAGGCATCCGGCTGACGGCCCGGCCGCCGCTTGTGGCGCTATTACATTCTCCGAATTATTGTTGGCGCCTGGAGGTGGCTCATGACCAGGGACGCGATTCGCGGCTCGTCCGATCGCAGCATCCTGATCCTGACCAGCCTGGCTGAGGGGCCCAAGCACGGGTACGCCCTGATCAAGGACATTGAAGACTTCGCGGGCGTCAAGCTCGGGGCGGGCACGCTCTACGGCGCGCTGGCCGCGCTGGAGAAGGCCGGCCTGGTCGAGGCGCTGCCCGCCGATGACCGGCGTCACCCGTACCAGATCACCGCTGGCGGCCGGGAGCACCTGCGCGTCCGGCTGTCGGAAGCGGCGCGGATTGCCGAGGTCGGACTGCGGCGCATCGCGGCGGCGCCGACGTGAAGCGCATAGTTGCGCTGTATCCGCGTGACTGGCGCGAGCGGTACGGCGACGAGGTGGCCGACCTGGCGGACGAGCTTGTGCGGATGGGCGAGACAACCGCGGCGCGGGCTCGGCTCGGCCTGGCCGCCGGGGCCGCAGTCGAGCGCTGGCGACTGCTGGCCCGTCGCGACGTGCTGGTGGCATTCGTGGCCGCTGGGGCGATCGCGGCCGGGCTCGCGTTCGCGGTCACGCACACGCTGCACGGTGCCATCGCGACCAGGCCGTACTTCGACACGCATTCGTCGGGCCTGCTGCTGACCGTCGTCATGCTCGGCTGGATCTCAATGGAGATCACCGAGTTCGTCCGCGGCCGGCGCTCGCCGTACTGGCGCCACGGCGCGGCCAGGAGCGTGGCGCGGAGCGGCTGCTGGCTCATACTGGCGGTGGGCGTTATAGCGACGAACGGTGCCGATTACCTCGCCCCGCCGTTCTTCCCCGGCGCCGCGATAAGGCCGGCGCGGGCTCGTTCACCATCGGCATCGCGCTGGTCCTGGCCGGTGTGGCGTTGCGCGGGTGGTCGTTTCGCGCGCTGCGCGGGAGGTACTTCAACCACGCGGTCAGGGTCAGCCCCGACCAGCCACTCGTCACCTCCAGCCCGTACCGACTGCTGCGTCATCCCGGCTGCGCGGGGATGATGGTGATCTGCACCGGCACCGGGCTAGCTGCCGCGAACAGGATCGCGGTCGCGCTCGCCACGGTGCTCACGCTGGCCGTCGTCACCCGGCGGACGAAAGTCGAGGAAGCGGCCATGACGGCGGTGCTGGGCGAGCGCTACCGGCTCTATGCTGCCGGCCACAAGCGGCTCGTGCCGCTGATCTGGTAACCGCCGCTACGGCCTCCAGCCGCACCTCTGGTTCCCCGACCTGCCCGCTCCGCTCGTTATTACACTTTCCGAGATATCTGTTTCAGAGGTAGCCAGAGCCAGCGGGTGGAGGAGGAGACATGACGATTGCCCTCGCGGTGACGACCTGGGCCTGGCTGGCGTTCGAGATGGTCCTGCTGATCCGCGACCGGGTGCGCAACCAGGGCAGCACGGCCGGTGACCGCGGCACGCGGCAGCTTAACTTCCTGCTGATCATCGCGGCGGTGGTGATCGCCGACGTGCTGCGCCCGCTGACCAGCACACACTCGCCGCTGCGGATTCCGGGCGGCCCGGGCGGCTGGACGGTCATCGCCGGCACGGTCATCGTCTGGCTCGGCCTGTTCATCCGGATCTGGGCCGTCGCCACGCTCGGCCAGAGCTTCCGTACCACGGTCGAGGTCGATCCTGGTCAGGCCGTCGTTTCCCGCGGCCCGTACCGGCAGATCCGCCATCCGTCGTACACCGGGCTGATGCTGATCGTGATCGGCGTCGGCATCGCGGCCGGGAACTGGGTGGCGCTGGCCGTCTGCATTGTGCTGCCAGGCGCGGCGATGCTGCGGCGGATCCGGGTCGAGGAGGCGGAGCTGACCAGAGTGCTGGGCGAGCCCTACCAGGTGTACCGCGACCACACCAAGCGCCTGATCCCCGGCCTCTGGTAAGTCGGCTCCGCGCCAGGTCGGCTCGCCAGGCCGACGCGTTGACGGGTCAGGCGGCCCGGCGCCAGGCCTCGGCCAGCGCGACGTAGCTGGCGCGGCGGCGGTGCCGGTCCAGGCTCGGCGTCACCACGACGATCTCGTCGGCCTGGGCGGCCTGCTTCATCTCGTGCAGCCGCTCGGCCACGACCTTGGGCTCCCCCGTCACCATCCGCCCGTCGTCCTGCCGCCCGGATCGGAACTCTGCGGAGTGCGCCAGCTGGCGAACCTCCTCGGGCCGCAGCGGCTCGCGGATACCGCGCCTGATGTTCTGGCGGGTGAGGGTCCAGGCCGCCTCGAAGTCGATCACGGCCTCCGGATCCTCGCTCGCGAAGACCAGCACCGACATCGCCGAGTACGGCTGCGCGCCCTCGGTTCTCGGCTCGAACCGGCGCCGGTAGTCGACCAGCGCATCGAAGGCGATGTCGGGGCTCATGTGGTGGGCGAACACGGCACTCATCCCGTTAACAGCAGCGAACCGGGGGCCGTAGGAGCTGGAGCCGAGCACGAACAGCTCGGGCTTTTCGTCGACGATCGGCGCTGCCACCAGCGGCTCGTACGGGTGCCCAGAGGGAAAGCCGTCGCCGAGAAACGCGAGCAGTTCGCCGACCTGGGCGGGGAACTCTGCCGCCGGGTCGGTCACCATGCCCCGGCGGAGCACGTGGGAGGTCAGCGGATCGGTGCCTGGTGCGCGTCCGAGCGCCAGGTCGATCCGGCCAGGGTACATCGCTAGCAACGTCCTGAATGTCTCAGCGACCTTCAGCGCCGCGTGGTTTGGCAGCATGATCCCTGCCGCGCCCACGCGGATCCGAGAGGTGAGCGCCCCGACGTGCGCGGTCAGCAGCTCCGGCGAGCTGCAGGCCAGGCTGCGCATATTGTGGTGCTCGGACACCCAGTACCGCCGGTAGCCGGCTGCCTCTACGGCTCGCGCGATCTGTACGGCACCGGCAATGGAGCCGGCCGCGTCCTCGCCGAACTCGATCCCGACGAAGTCGAGCACGGCTAGCGGCAGTGACTCCTCGTTCCCACTCATGATCACGTCAATGCGGGGAGGGCCGGCCGCATTCCCGCAGCGGTCCAGGATCCCTGACCTGGGCCTGTCGTAGCATGCCAGCAGTGAGTATCAACCAGAAAGTCGCGGTAGGCACCGTATACGTCGCCG